>NZ_JBEUPA010000118.1:0-29403 GCF_040492065.1 Actinomadura sp. NPDC000929
CGGGCACGCCCGGCCACCGGGCCGGTGCCCTGCCCCCTCCGCCGCCTCCGCCCGCGACGGCCCGTCGCGGGCACGCCCGCCTCGCCGCGCTCGCCCTGGTCGCGGCGATCCCGGTCACGGCCGCCGCGGCGGTCCTGCTGTCAGCGCCGCGCTCACCGGCCGCCGTTCCGGCCCCGGCACGGACGAGCGCCGCCCCGGCGCCCCGGACGCCGCCGCCGACCGCCTCCCGCGTCACCGACGCGCTGGGCCGGCTGCGCCCCATCGTCAGCCGCGGCTACGCCGCCGGAGAGATCCGCTCCGACGTCGCGATCGACCTCGACAACGTCATCACGAACCTGGAGAACGACCTCACCGCCGACCGCGACGTCGACGTCGGCGGCCGGATCGCCGAACTCCACGACAAGATCGCCACCCGGCGGAGGGAGCGCGGCCTGTCCCCCGGCCTCGCCGACGAGCTGAACCGCGTCCTCGCGACCGTCCGGGCATGACGGGGCGGCGGGACGCCGCGGCGTGGCGGCGCGAGGACCTCCCCCGGACGCCGCCCGCCGCCCGCTTCCCCTGGCTCGCGCTGGCCGGCGTCGCCGCCACGATCGCGGCGGCGACCGTGCTCGTCCTCGGGATCGGCGACACCCTCTCCGCCCGCGACGACTCCGCCGGACGGCTGCTCCCGCTCCAGGCGGCGTCCCCGCCCGCACCGTCCCCGCCCGCGGAGTCAGGTCCGCGGACGCCCTCGCCCCCGCCCGCTCCCCCTCAGCCGCCGCCGACGGAACCGGGCGTCGACGAGGTCCTCATGAGGTTGCGGCACGCCGTGGACGAGGGCGTGGCCGCGGGGGACGTCCGCGACGACGTCGGCCTCGACCTCGGCAACGTGATCGAGCGAATGCTCCACCACGGGCGGCGCGGCCGCGCGGACGTCGCCGCCCTGCGGCACAAGATCGCCACCCGCGCCCGGGAGGGCACCATCACCGGCGGCCGCGCCGAGCAGCTCCGCGTGATCCTCGACGGCGCGCACCCCTGACCGCTCACCCGGCGACCGCCCGGACGGACAGGGGCTTGACGAAGGCATATCGTTTATCGTTATTATCGAAAAACGATACGCTCCCCAAGGAGAGTTGAGACATGACACTGGCCGCGCGCTGGACGAAGATCGACAGCCGTTTCCTGGAACTGCTCATCGGGCTCGGCCTGCTGCTGGTCGGACTCTTCCAGGCCCTCTTCCCGATCCTCGGCGTGACCGGGCCCTTCCCGCCGATCGACACCCGCGACGTCGACCTGCGCTCCACCGCGCGGGTGCCGGACCTCGCGGCCGGCGGAACGGTCCTGCGCGGCACCCGCCACGCCGAGCTGGCGGTCGGCGACCCCGGCCTCGGGGACCGGGTGCTGCTCGCCGCCCCCGAGGTCCTCCGCGCCGCGCTGATCATCGCGATCCTGTCGATCCTGATGCGGATGGCCGCGACGTTCCGCACCGGCGACGTCTTCGTCCCGGCGAACGTCCGGCGGCTCTTCGCGATCTCCACCGCCGTCCTGCTGCTCGGCACGGCCGCCCCCGCCGTCGACATGCTCACGACGAACGCGCTGGTCAGCGGCACCCCGATCGAGGACGCGGTCGAGATCGGCTTCACGGTGCGGGCCTCCACCGTCCTGCTGGCCATCCTGATCGCCGCGCTGGCCGGGGCGTTCGGGCACGGCGCCCGCCTGCGCGCCGACACCGAGGGCCTGGTCTGATGCCGCCCGAGGACCCCCACCAGATCACCGTCCACCTGGACAAGATCCTCGCCGACCGCGGCATCACCCTGGTCGAGCTGGCCGAACGCGTGGGCGTGACCCCCGTGAACCTGTCCATCCTGAAGAACGGCCGCGCCAAGGCGATCCGGTTCACCACCCTAAGCGCCCTCTGCCGCGAGCTCGACTGCCAGCCCGGCGACATCCTGTCCTACACCAAGGACTGAAAGCCCAGAGACCCGCAAAGCGCAACAGTCGACCCAAGGACCGCAACCGTCGGACACAGGGCCAGCAACCGTCGAACGCAACGACAGCAACCACTACAGCAACCACCAACAAGCCAAACCGTCGCGATTGCGAGCGAAGCCAGGTTCGAGCCTGCGAGAACCTGATCGCCGAGTGAGCCGCCAGGCGAACCGAGGCGATGCAGCAATCGCACGTGTTTTTTGGGCGGTCGGCGCCCCCAAGGCGCCGACCGCCCAAAAAACACAATAAATACAGCAGGCACCTCTCCGGATGAGGTGCCTGCTGTGCGGGGTACGGACGAACCGGGCCTCGCGGTCCGGGTCAAGGCTTCGCCCGTTTCCCGTGTCAAGGAGGGGTGTCAGGCGCGGGCGATCACTTCCGTTTCTGGCTCGGGGACGGGACGGGACGGCCGGAGCCGGCGCGGGGTCATGCCAAGGGCGGCGATCGCTGCGATCGCCATGAACGCGCCGACCATCAGCCAGGCGTGGACGTAGGCGGTGTGGGCGTCCGGGTAGCCGTGGGGGGTGCCGAGGACGGCGACGGCGAGGCTCACGCCGAGCACCGCGCCGATCTGCCGGCTCATGTTCACCACGGCGCTGCCCGTCGCGTAGCGGTGGGGCGGCAGCTCGACGGCGGCGGCGGACAGGATGGTGGGCAGGGCGAGCCCGACCCCCGTCCCGCCGACGAGCCAGCCCGGCAGCATCTCGGCGGCGTAGGCCGGCGCCGGGCCCAGGCTCATCGCGATCAGGACGACGCCGAACGCGCACAGCGTGCACCCGACCGCGGTGATCAGCCCGACCGGGACGCGCGCGGAGAGGCGTCCGGCGACGAGCGCCATCACGGGGACCATCAGGGGGCCGGGCGCGACGGCGAGCCCGGTGCGGATCGGCGAGTAGTGCCAGACCTGCTGCATCCACAGCACGCCGAGCAGCAGGTTGGCGGCGAACGCGACGGTGAACAGCAGGACCGCGGCGTTGGACCAGAGGAACGTGCGGACGGCCAGCAGCGCGGGCTCGATCACCGGCGCGGGGTGGCGCAGGGAGCGCAGCCAGAACCAGGCGAGGCCGAGCAGCGCGGCGGCGGCCACGAGGACCGTCCGCTCCCCCGGCCAGTCGTTGATCTTCACGACGCCGAGCGCCAGCAGCGCGATCGCGGCGGTCGCGACGGCGGTCCCGAGCAGGTCGGGGACGCGGGCCGTCACGCCTTCGCGCGAGTCGGGGACGAGCCGGGCGGCGAGCAGCACCGCCGCGATCCCGATGGGGACGTTGACCTCGAACACCCAGCGCCAGGAGGCGTCCACGAGGACGCCGCCGACCGCCGGCCCGGCCGCGGCGGCGATCGCCGAGGCCGCCGACCAGATCCGCACCGCGCCGCCGCGCCGCTCCGCCGGGAACGCCGACAGCAGCAGCCCGAGGCTGGTGGGGATGAGCGCCGCGGCGCCCGCGGCCTGCACGACGCGGAAGGCGACGAGCCACCACAGCGACGGGGCGGCGGCGCAGGCCTGGGAGGCGAGGGTGAAGACGGTCAGGCCGAGCAGGAGGCCGGCCTTGCGGCCGTAGCGGTCGGCGAGCCGGCCGAGCGGCACCAGCAGGGCGGCGAACACGATCGCGTATCCGTTGAGCACCCATGACAGGTCGGCCATCGACTCCCCGGCGAAGTCGCGGCCGATGTCGGTGAACGCCACGTTGACGATGAACAGGTCGAGGCCCGCCATGAAGGAGGCGACGGAGAGCACCGCGAGCACCGGTCCCCTGCGGACCCGGCCCGCGCCGCGCACCTGACTTTGTTCCACCATAGTCAGGGAGGCTAGCGAGCCCCCTGACTTTGGTCAAGCAAAGTCAGCAGGTTTATAGTGGAAGGGTGACAATCTCACTGGAAGGGCACTTCGCCGACCGCGACGCCTGGTCGATGCAGAACTGCCCGGTCGCGAGGACGCTCGCCGCGCTCGGCCCGCCGTCGGCGGTGCTGGTGCTCAGCGAGGCCTTCTTCGGGACGAACCGATTCGGCGACTTCGTGCGCAACCTCGGCATGACCGAGTCGGCCGTCACCGCGCGGCTGCGCCACCTCGTCGACGCCGGCCTGCTCACCAGGGAGCCCTACCAGGAGCCGGGGCAGCGCACGCGGTACGAGTACCACCTGACGAAGATGGGCCTGGACCTCGCGCCGACCCTCGTCAGCCTCATGGAGTGGGGCGAGACCTACCTTCCCCACGAGGAGGGCCGCCAGGTCATGCTGACGCACGCCCGCTGCGGCGAGCGCGTGACGGCGCAGGTCAGGTGCGCGGACGGCCACGACGTCGCGGTGGACGAGATCGTCATGGGGCCGCCGAGCGCGGCGGACGAGGACCAGGGGAACGGCGGGGGCGAGCCCGGCGGATCCGGGGGGTGACGCGCGGCCGCGCGGCGGTCACGCGTGCCGGGTGCCGCCCGCGAGCCGCAGCGCGTGCTCGACCAGCGAGACGAGCACCTCCTTCGCCGACCCCGTCCGGCGCGCGTCGCACAGCAGGACGGGCACGTGGGGGTCGATGTCCAGGGCCGTCCGGATCTCGGGCGCCTCGTAGCGGTCGGCGTCGTCGAAGCAGTTGACGGCGACGACGAACGGCGTGCCCTTGCGCTCGAAGTAGTCGATCGAGGCGAAGCTCGCCATGAGCCGCCGCGTGTCGGCGAGCACGACCGCGCCGAGCGCGCCGCGCGACAGCTCGTTCCACATGAACCAGAACCGCTCCTGGCCGGGCGTCCCGAACAGGTAGATGGCGACGCCGTCGCGCAGCGTGATGCGGCCGAAGTCCATCGCCACGGTCGTGGTGGTCTTGGCGGCCACGCCGTCGAGGTCGTCGACGCCGACGCTCACGTCGGTCAGCGCCTCCTCGGTGCGCAGCGGGCGGATCTCGCTGACGGCGCCGACCAGGGTCGTCTTCCCGACGCCGAACCCTCCGGCGACGAGGATCTTCAGCGCGACGCGCGGACCGTCCGCCCGGTCGTCGGGCTCGTCCGGTTCCGCGGTGGCGGGGGGCGGGGCGTCAGAGCGCGCGGAGTTCATCGAGCACCCTCCTGAGCAGGTTCGGGTCGTTGTGCGGCTGGAGCGCGGTCACCGGGCCGAACGGCCCGGACGGCGACGGCGCCGGGGACCATCGCTGGACTTCCAGGAGGCCGGAGTCGAGCAGGTCGCCGGCCAGCACCCGGATCACGCCGAAGGGCAGGTTCAGGTCCGAGGCGAGGTCGGCGAGGGCGTGCGGGCGCCGGCACAGCGCCAGCAGCCTGCGCTGCTGGCGCGAGAGCCGGCCGGGCTCGGGCGGCGGCCGCCCGGTCGCGACGAGGATCGCCACGATGTCGAGCGGCTCGCCGCTCGGCCGGGTGCGGCCGCGCGTCACCGCGTAGGGACGGACGATCGGCCCGGCGGCGGCGTCGAGCCACCGTTCCCTGCCGGGACCCCGGGGAGCGCCGGGCCCGTCACTGGGGTCCATGGCGGGTCACCGGTGTCCGGGCCCGGGCGCGCCCTGCCTGAGTCCGGTGGACAGCTGCCTGCCGACCCGCTTGACCAGCATCGTCATCTCGTAGGCGACGAGGCCGGCGTTGGCTCCGACCTCGCTGAGCAGCGCTAGGCAGCTGTTGGCCCCGGCCGGGACGACGAAGAACAGGCCCTTGTCCATCTCGACGAGCGTCTGCCGGATCTCGCCGGAGTCCAGTTGCGGGCGCGCCCCGACGGCGAGGCTGTGGAACCCGGCGGCGAGGGCCGCCAGGTACTCGGAGTCCTCGCGCCCGACGCCCCGCGACATGCCCATGACGAGCCCGTCCCGGGACAGCACGACCACCTTCCGGATCTGCGGGACCCGGTCGACCAGGTCGTCGAGGAGGAAGTTCAGCTCGGCGGCCGCTCCCTGATAGGTCATGATCTTCCTTCCATGCCGTCCGCGGGTCCTTCGGGCGCCTCGTCCTCGTCCCGGCCGCGCAGCCAGCCCGCCTGCAGCGACGCGAACAGGTCCCGGGACGCCTCCGCCGACCGTTCCTCCCAGGCGGCGATGGCGTCGCCGGTGGCGGGCTCTTCTCCGTACGGGCCGGTCTCCTCGTAGGAGCCGGTGTCTTCGTAGGCGCCGGCGTCGCGCAGCTGGGGCGCCAGGCTCCCGCCGCGCACCCGGCGCGGCAGTGGGGCGCGCCCGCCGCCGGCCGTCCCCGCGTCCCCGAACGGGGTTCCCCCGAACGAGGTCTCGCCGAACGACGCGGGCGCCGCGTACCGGCCGGCGCCTCCGCGGTAGGAACCGCCGCCGTAGGCGGGGCGGGGACCCGCGGCCTGGAACGGACGCGTGGCGTCGGTCGGCGGCGGACCGTGCGGCGGTGGGGTCCCGAACGACGTCGGGGTCTGGTCACCGTCGTCGAACCCCACCGCCACGTTCTGGTCCGGCTTCTCCTCGCTCTTCCACTGCGGGAAGGACACCGGCGTCTCTGGCGGCACCGCTTCACCGGCCGGCCCCGGGGCGTGGGGCGCCCTGCCGTTGGGCACCGGGTGGCCGGGCACCGCACTTCCGGGCACTGCGCTTTCGGGCACCGCACTTCCGGGCACTGCCCTGTTGGGCGCCGTGTCGGTCGACGCCGCGTCCTCGGCGGGGGCGATGTCGTACACCGGCGCGTTGAGCGTCGCGGTGGACGACGGCGCCGGAGGCGTGGGCCATGCGCGCATCGACCCGTTCGCCGCCGCCGCGCCCCGCTGCTGGACGGGGCCCGCCTGGACGGCGCCGTCATCGTCCTCGGGCTGGTCGGCGTCCACGATCAGCTGGCGCGGGATCAGCACGACGGCGCTGACGCCCCCGTACAGGGACGGCTGCAGCGCGACCTTGATGCCGTGCCGGCCGGCGAGCCGGCCGACGACGAACAGTCCGAGCCGGTCGGTGACGGCCAGGTCGAACTCGGGCGGCCGCGCCAGCCTCAGGTTCAGCGCGTCCAGTTCGGACTGGTCGAGCCCGATGCCGCGGTCGATGATGTCGACGGCGAACCCGTTGGCGCCCATCTCGCCGCGGACGAGCACCTCGGTGGGCGCGGGCGAGAACACCGTGGCGTTCTCGATCAGCTCGGCGAGCAGGTGGATGATGTCGGCGACGGCCTCGCCGATCACCGCGGCCTGCCCGGACACCACGACGATCTCGACCCGCGTGTAGTCCTCGACCTCGGCGACCGCGGCGCGCAGCACGTCCTCGACGTGCACCGGCCGGCTCCAGCCCCGTCCCGGTGACGTCCCGGACAGGATGACCAGGCCCTCGGCGTGGCGGCGCATGCGGGTGGTGAGGTGGTCGAGGCGGAACAGGTCCTCCAGCACCTTCGGGTCGGAGGCGTCGCGCTCCATCTCGTCCAGCATCCGCAGCTGGCGGTGCAGCAGCGACTGGCTGCGCCACGCGACGTTGAGGAACACGCGGCTGATGCCCTGCCGCAGGTAGGACTCCCGCACGGCGGTCTCGATCGCGGTGTGCTGCACCTTGGTGAAGGCGTCGCCGACGCGCGCGACCTCCCGGGACCTGCCGATGACCAGCGGCGGCGCCTCGGCGTCCACGTCCACCTCCTCGCCGCGCCGCAGCCGGGCGACGACGCCGGGCAGCCGGTCCTCGGCGAGCTTGAGCGCGGCGCGCTGCAGCCCGCGCAGCTCCCGCGACAGGCTGCGCGCGGCCAGCAGCGACAGCACGATCGAGGCGACCACCGCGAGCAGTCCGAACCCGCCCGCCAGGACGAGCCGCATGATGATCCGCTCACCGATCGGCTTGGCCATCTCGTTGAGCGCGAGGCTCGCCTCGGTGACCTTCTGCGCCCACGCCTGGGACAGCAGCTGCGTGGTGGCCTGCCAGTCCGCGGCCTCGGGCGGCAGCCGGTCGCCGCGCGCGTTGACGATCGCGTCCTCGGCCGCCCGGTACCGCTGGAACTCCGGGGACGCCGCGAGCCTGGCGAGCGGCCCGCGGATCCGCTCGTTGAGGTCGGCGAGCCCGGCCTCGAACTCGCGCCGCCCCTCCGCGGCCCACTGGACGAACGCGGTGTGCTCGGCGGAGGTGAGCCGCCCGTTGCGCGCCATCGCCGCGGTGACGAGCGAGTCCTCCCGCAGCATGTAGGCGCGGGCGTTGCCGATGCCGATCAGCGCCCGGCCCTGGGTGAAGATGGCGACGTCGTTGACGGTCACCAGGCCGTCGAAGACCTTGATGACCTGGTCGAGCAGGACGCTGTAGGAGTTGATGACCTCCAGCGGCTGGACCCGGCCCGAGTCGACCCGGGCGCGCAGTTGCGGCAGCCGGTCCAGCGCCCTGACCGCGTCGGCGAGCCGCCGCTTGGTCGCCGGCTCGGCCGCGTCCCTCGCCTCGGGCGACAGCGCGGTCGAGCGGAACGCCTTGTCCACGGCGCTCACCCGGGCGCGCTGCCCGCCCAGCTTCTGCCGGTCCGCGGGGTCGCGCGTGCTGAGCGCGACGACGCTGAGCGAACGCTCCGCCTGGAGCTGGTTCACCAGGTAGATGCCGGGAAGGCCCACCTTCTCGTACGTCGTGGAGAAGTCGTACTTGTCGAACGCGTCGCCGAGCGTGATGTTCGCGGCGAACGCCCACAGGGTGATGAGGGACACCAGCGGGACCAGCAGCAGCGCCGTGATCCGCAGCCGGATGGGACGCCGGCGCCGGGGCCTTCTGCCGGACGCGTCGTCGCGGGGTGTCGTGCGGGACATCGAGATCACTACCTCTAGCCGGGGCCGGGCCGCGCCGCCGGCGTGTGCGCGCCGGGGCGGCCCGTGTGTCAGGGGTGCGGGGTCAGGGGCGGGCCTCGTCCAGGGCCGCGCGGGCGACCAGGCCGCGCAGCCGACTGGTGATCATCGCGACGGCCTGGGCGTGCCCGCGCAGGGCCTTGTCCCGCGCGGTGTACTGGCCGATGTCGGCGTGCATCGCGTGGTCGGACACGATCGTCTGCCACAGCAGCGGCCTTCCGTTCGCCGCGATGCCGAGGTCGATCACGGTGAACCAGGTCGAGACGACCACGACGACGGCGCCGACGCGGATGACGTCCTGCGCGAGCAGGCGTCCCCGCACGTCGAGCAGCAGCCGCTGGGCCTCCTCGGCCGTGGCGCGCCGCCCGTCCTCCCGGTAGTAGTCGGGGGGACGGCGGGGATCGGCGGGCCGCCGGCCGGCGGGCTCCCCCGCGGGCCGGTGGTCGCCGGGCCCCGGGTCGGCGGGCCTTCGGTCGACCGGCCCCCCGTCGGAGGGCCGCTGGTCGGCGGCCGGTTGCCCGAGGGGCGGCTGGTCGGAGGGCCGCTGTTCGGCGGGCCACCTGTCGGCGGGCCACTTGTCGGCGGGCATGGCGTCAGCAGGCATGGCATCTCCCATCGCCGTACCGGGGTGCGCGGGAGAGGCTCAGTGGCCGGGGTGCTCGTCCCGCGGCCAGGCGCGCACCTCGCACCAGACCGCCTTGCCGGAGGCGGTGTGGTCGGTGCCGTGCCCGTCGGCCATCACCGCGACGAGGAACCAGCCGCGCCCCGTCTCCTCCATGAGGTCGACCGGCCGCGCCGTCGGGACGGCGGCGCTCTGGTCGTGCACCTCGATGCGGAGCCGGGCGCCGGCGCGCAGCAGCCGCAGGCACAGCGCGCCCCCGGCGTCCGGCGCGTGCCGGACGGCGTTGGTGACGAGTTCGGACACCAGGACCTCGGCGTCGTCGGCGATGTGCCCGATGCCGGACGCGGTGCTGACGGACCTGCTGAAGCGCCGCGCCGCGGGCACGGACTCCCGCTCGGCGGGCAGCGTCAGCTCGCCGAGCAGGACCGCCGGCGGCTCGTCCAGGCCCCGCAGCCCGTTCGGCGCGGCGCCGTTCGGCGGCGCGACCGGCGACGCGGTGGTGGTCAGGTGGCTCGGGAGTGGGGTGCTAGGGAGTTCGATGGTGTGGTGGTCGCCCGACATCATGAACGCCTCCTTGACTAAGGCGTGCCGCCCGATTCCAGCCCTGCCGGGGTGCGAGGCTGAGGTGGGCGTGGGGGGGTTGTGCCGGTGCCGCCGCTGTCCGGGCAGACGGTGGCACGGCGTGCGAGGGACGCGGCCGCCTCATGGCGGGCCGCTCCCCTCGGACCGGGTGCCCGCCCGGGCTCGCAGCAGCCGGGCGGTGCTGGTGAACCACGCGTAGTTCTCCTGCTCGAAGCGGCGTCCGCGCAGGCACGTGAGGTAGGGGCCGAGAGGGGACCCGGTGCGCAGGAAGGACTCCTCGTCCTGGTCGCCGCGCAGGTGCTTGAGGGTGCGTTCGAAGACCTCGACCTTGGCCGCCGAGGCCACCGCCCGGTCCTCCAGCTGCGCGATGACGGAGTCGGCGCAGATGTGGTCCACGGCCTGCACCATGACGAGCAGGTTCTCGCGGATGATCCCTGGCTTGGCGGGGGTCACGGCGAACCGTTCGAGCTCGTCGACGCCCGCCTGGGTGACGGTGTACACGCGCTTGTTGGGTCGATCGTGCTGGATGATCTGCCGCCCGCTGATCAGACCTTCCGTCTCCAACCTCGACAGCTCCGAGTAGAGCTGCTGCGGTACGGCGTGCCAGAAGTTGGAGACCGACAAATCGAAGATCTTTGCCAGCTGGTAACCGCTGTACTCGCCGTCGAGCAGCGCCGCCAGCACAGCGTGACGTAGCGCCATCGGCCTTCTCTCCCCGCCTTGACTCAGGGTGATGCCCGACGTTAGCAGACAACGACATGATTAGTCATCATGTTGACTAGGATTGGTCAGCGTCGATCGGTGCGGGCGCCTCGCGGAGGCCGGCGACGCCCGGTTCGAGGTCGGCCGCGAGTTCGGTGATCTTCCCGGTCAGGAACGCCTCGCGGGTCAGCCGGCGCTGCATCTTCCCGCTGGTCGTCCGCCTGACCGAGCCCCGCGCGGCCAGCACGACGCTGACGGCGGGCAGCTCGAACGTGCGGGCCACCCGCGTCCTGACGGCGGAGGCCACCTCCTCCAGGGGCGTCCCGGCGGCCGCGCGGGTGCTGATCTCCTGGACAACGACGACCTGCTCCCGGCTCGCGTCGACCGCCGCGCCCCCGCCGGGCCGGCCGCCCGGCGGGGCCGGGCCGAGGTCGGCGTCGAGGGCGGGGTCGATCGCGAAGGCGGCGCCGAGCAGGGCGGCCGGATGGGATGCGCGGGCTACCTCTTCGATGTCGTGCGCGTGGATGTTGCGGCCGTTGACGATGATCAGGTCCTTGATCCGCCCGGTGACGTAGAGCTCGCCGTCGGCGGTGAAGCCGAGATCGCCCGTCCGCAGGAAGGGGCCCTCGCCGGTGGACGTGCGGGCGCGGAAGGTCGCCTCGGTCTGCTCGGGGCTCCCCCAGTAGCCGCGGGCGACGCTGCCCCCGCGCACCCAGATCTCCCCCACGCGCCGGTCCGGCCGCTCGGCGCGGGTGTCGGGGTCGACGACGCGGACGTCCAGGGTGACGGGACGGCCGCTGCTGACGAGCCGCCTGGCGCCGCCGCGGGCGGAACCCTCGCCGGGAAGGCCCGGCTCGTCCGCGGGGACGGCCTCGTTCCGCGCGAGGGCCCCGGCGTCAAAGTCGCGGACGACCGGGCCGCCGCCCAGGGGCGCGCCGGTGATGAGCAGGGTCGTCTCGGCCATCCCGTAACACGGCATCCACATCGAGGGCCGGAACCCGACCGGGGCGAACCGCTCGGCCACCGCCTCCAGCGTCGCGGCCCGGACGGGCTCCGCGCCGTTCTTCACGACGGTCAGCGACGACAGGTCGAGGCCCTCCATCTGCCGGTCGGTGACGCGGCGCAGCGCCAGCTCGTACCCGAAGTTGGGCGCCACGGTGATCGTCCCCCGGTACCGGGTGATCAGCTCCAGCCACAGCACGGGCCGCTTGATGAACGTGATCGGCGAGGTGAACACGTACCGGCAGCCGAGGTAGAGCGGCTGGAGGAACTGACCGACCAGGCCCATGTCGTGGTAGTGCGGCACCCAGCCGACGCCGACGGTGGCGTCCGTCCCCTCGATGCGGCGCTTGATCTCCTCGCCGTTGGCCAGCAGGTTGCCGTGGGTGACCATGACGCCCTTGGGCTCGCTGGTCGACCCGGAGGTGTACTGGAGGAAGGCGACCGTGTCCGGGCCGGACCGCTGAGGGGTCCAGTCGCCGGCGTCGGTGTCCTTGCCCGCCTGGGTGTCCAGGCAGTGCACGCGCCCCTTCAGCCCGGCGGCCGACAGCCACGCGTCGAGGGTGTCGCGGTGGGCGGTGTCGGTGAGGATCAGCGCGACGTCGGCGTCCTCGATGATCCGGCGGGTGCGGCCGAAGCGCCCCGCGTCCAGGTCCGGGAGCGGGGCCGGGACCGCGATGACGCGCGCGTACAGGCAGCCGAGGAAGGCCGCCAGGAACTCCAGCCCCTCCGGATAGAGGAGCAGGACCGCCCGGTCCCGTAGGCCGCGCGCCTCCAGGCGGCAGCCGAGCGCGCGGGCCTTGCGGTCCAGGTCGGCAAAGCCGAGCACGTTCTCCCTGTACCGGCGCCCCGGCTCCTCGCTGATGAAGGTGAAGGAGCGGGCGTCGCCGTGCGTCCGGATGTTCTCCCGGACGTGCGACACGAAATCTCTCGTCGTCTCCGGTGGCCCGGCCATGGTGTCAGCCGTCCTCGGGCGAGAGGAGCCGGGAGAGCGGGAGCGAGGACAGGGACAGCAGGGAGAACCAGCGCCGGTCGCCCTCGCCGCGGAACATCGCGTCCTCCAGCGGCGGGAGGAAGTCCTCGGACAGGACGGTGTCGGGCTGCGCCCGCTGGAGCAGCCGCTGCAGGCACAGGACGAGCCACTGGCCGTCCTCGAACGCCCCGCCGAACACCTCCCGGTTGTGGAGCCAGGTGAGCATGCACGACGTCATCGCGTGCAGCTCGCAGTACCGCCTGGCCCGCGTCAGCGCCGCGACGGAGGAGGTGTCGCCCTCGTTCGCGCGGATGCCCTCCTCGATCCTGGCGCGCAGGGCGCCGATGGCCGACAGCAGGTCCTTCAGCTCGGCCGCGACGCCGGGCGCGGCGTGCGCGTTCGCCGCCGCCAGCACCTCCTCGGAGATCTCCTCGAACCGCTGGCCGATCTCGTCGCGCCCCTCGTTGGTGAGCTGGAGCTGGCGGCCGTCGGGGTCCCAGGCGGGCGGCGTCCGCGTCCAGCCGAACAGGTCGGCGAGCAGCTCGTCCTCGCGGCCCGTCTCCGCCGGCGGGTCGATCAGGAAGGGCAGCTGGCCCGCGACGTTGGCGAGGTTCACGTGCGTGGTGCCCTCGAAGATGCTCGCGATCGCGTGGTCGCGCTGCAGCTTCTGGAACACCCCGTGCGCCACGCCCTCGCGCAGGTAGCCGCGCGCGGCGAGCACGGTCCCGATGCTGGCCACGACCTCCTCGCCGAGGACGGGCACGAAGTACTTCACGATCGAGGACCACAGGCTGAGCCGGCCGGGCGCGACCGTCAGGCAGCGCGCCACCGGGATCGCCACGCACTCGGCGATCAGCAGGTCCAGGTGCGCCTTGACCAGATGGTCGCGGATCACCGGGATCCGGTAGATGTCCGATCCGTACAGGGTGCGCTGGCGCGCGTACTCCATCCCGATGCGCACCACCGCGTCCATCGTCCCGACCGACAGCGCCGCGATCGCGGTCCGGGTGATCTGCAGGGTCTTCAGCGTCTGGACGAGCCCGGAGCCGCGCCGCCCGATCACCCGCTCGGCGGGCAGCCGCGCCCCGGAGAACGCGACGCCGGACAGGTCGTGGCCGCGCAGCCCCACCGTCCGGACGGGAGGCAGCGTCGACCACGCCGCCGGGTCGAGTTCCCGCTTGTCGACCAGGATGAGGGAGAAGTCGCGCGGACCGGTCTTCGCATAGGTGGTGACGAACCGCCCGCGGGTGGCGTTGCCGACCGGCCACTTCACCCCGGTCAGCACCAGCTCGTCGCCCTGGATGTCGGCCTCCGACTCCGACGCCATCACGTCGCTGCCGTGGTCGGCCTCCGAGACGCCGAAGCAGGCCAGGTCCCCGCGCAGCACCCCGTCCGCCACCGTCCTGCGCTGCCACGCGTCGCCCCACAGCCACACCGGGTTGACCGCCAGCAACCCGGACCCGTACATGACCGCGACGGTGACGCTGCGGCGCGAGATGCCGCGGGTGACGAAGAACAGCTCCTCCAGCGTCGTCAGGCGCCCGCCCAGCCCGCTCGGCACCAGGTACTTCGGGAAGCCCCACGCCCGGACGGCGTCCACCGCGCCCGGGGGGAGCTCGTCGCGCTCCTCCGCCTCCACGATCGCCTTGTAGGAGAACGGCCCGGCCTCGTCGTCCATCGGGTCGCCGAGGTAGCCGTCCAGGTCGGCGGCGATCCGGTGCGCCGGCGCCAGCCGCTCGCCCGGGGGCCGTCCGGGCGCGGAGCCCCCCGAGGCGGGCCGCTCGGGCGCGGGGCTCTCGGACCCGGGGGTCGCCGCCGCGGGGTTCTCGGACGAGGGGTTCTCGGAATGGCCCGGGTGGACGGAACGCGCGGGGTGGACGGAGTTCTCGGCGTGGGCCCCGGTGGCGGAGTGAGCGGGGCGGGCAGGGTGCACGGGGTGTGCGGGGACCTTGCTATCCATTTTTCCTTCGACTCCCTTGTGTGGGTCGCGCCTTCGGGTTCGCGGGCCGCGACTCCTGTGCGGGTCGGCTCCCTATGGCTGCGCGGTGTCGCCGGACGGGCCCCCCGCGTCGTCGGCGCCGGTCGGATCCTCCATGCGCCTGCCGACCACCCGGGCGAGCGTCATCGCCGCGGGCAGCGGGCGGACCATGACGGTCAGGCTCGTGACCAGCCCGGTCTCGCCGAACCTGAGCAGGTCCAGCCCCTGGAGGTCCTTGCCCAGCACCCTGGCGCTGAAGACCAGGGCCTGCGCGGGCGGGCCCGCGCCGTTCGTCCCGCCCGAGGGGACGCCCACCAGCTCGTCGGTGTAGTGGAAGTCCTCGAAGACCTCCAGCAGGACGCCGAGCAGGGAGGCGACGGCGTCGCGCCCCAGGTAGGGCTTCACCATCACCGGGCTGCGGAACTCGATGCCGGGGTCCAGCGCATCGGTGATCGCGGCGAGGTCCTTGGCCTCCACCGCTGATCGGAACGTTCCGGGAACCGTCATCCGGCTGCTCCCTTTCGCTTGCCGTGTCGTCAGTCGGCCGTCCTCGGCGGGACGGCTCCGGCGGGGGGCGTGTCCTGGGGCGGGTCGCCGGGTTCGTCGGCGGGAGCGGCGGGTCCGGGGGCGGGAGCGGCGGCGACGGCGGCGCGGGCGAGGTCGCGCGCCCAGACGCGGTAGCCCGCCGCCGACGGGTGGAAGCCGTCGGCCGCGAAGAGCCGCCGGTCGCGGGCCATCGCCTCGTCCATGGGAGCGTGGACGGCGCCGCCCGCCGCGGCCGCGTCCCGGGTGATCCGGTCCATGGCGCGCGCCCGCGCGCCGAGGACCGAGCGCAGCGGCCGCGGCAGGGCGGGGAACCGGTGCACCGGCGGCATCCCGGCGACGAGCACGGTCGCCTCCGGGAACCGGCCGCGCACGAGGGCGACGAGCTCGGTGACGTCGGCCGCCCACCGGCGCAGGGGACGCCGCCTGAGCAGGTCGTTGATGCCCGTGGTGACGACGACCAGGTTCGGCGCGGAGCCGTTCGCGGGCGGGACGAGCCCGCCGATGATGCTCCGGGCCGTCGCGCCGTTCCGGCCGGAGACCGACCAGGCCACGCTGCGCCGGAGCCGCTCGCCCAGCTCCTGCGCCAGGAAGCCGGGCAGCGCCTCGGCGTGCCGGGACGCGCCGACGCCCACCGCGGTGGACTCGCCGATCACCATGACCCGGAAGGCGGGGCCCCGCCCGGGGTCGGCGCCGGCGACGAAGCCCTGCTCGTCCCCGGTCGCCGGGTCCAGCCGCGGTGTCCGCCGCACCGTCCGCCATGCCTGCACCACCAGTACGGGAGCGAGGAACGGCAGCATCGGCGAACGGAGTGCGCGGGCGACGGAATGTGCTCTTTTCATCAGTCTCCCAGACTGCCGGATCGACCCCCGGAACTCATTTCACCCGCTCGCCGAGCAGGCTTGCCGCAATCTGCGCCATCACTTTCGCGACATAGGCGTGCCCATCCGGATTCAGATGGATTCCGTCGGCGCTCCACATCGCGGGATCGGCGACCGTCGCCACCGTCTCCCGTTCCGGGAACACCATTCCGAACTCGCGCGACACCCGGTCGAGTTCGGCGTTGAAGTCGTGAATTCGCTGGACCGTGCGTTTCTTGCGGAACTGCGAGATCGGGGTGATGTCCAGCAGCGGCGGCCGCGGCACCGGGATGGCGAGGACGACCGCGCCGCGCCCGCGGGCCCAGCCGAACAGCTCCGCCAGCCGGCGCGCCGCGGCCTCCCGCTCGAAGCCGCGCAGCGCGTCGTTCATGCCGCAGCCGAGCACCACCAGCCGCGGCGCCAGCCCGCGCACGGCGGGCAGCTGGTCGCGGACCACGTCCTCGACCGTCGCGCCCGGGTCGGAGGCGTTGAGCATCTCCTCGCGGGGGATCCCCAGGTGAAGGGCCAGTCGTCCGGCCCAGCCGAGCCACCCGCCGGCCGGATCCGGATCGTCCTGGCCCTCGGCCACGCTGTCGCCGAGCACCACCATGGCGGACCCGGCGGCGCCGGCGCCGCCCACCTCGGGGGGCCGGCCGGCCATCACGCGACGAGGTCGAGCAGGTAGTCGGTGAGGTCGGCCACGGTCTCCCGGCGCCGCGCCTCGGCCACGTCGACCTCCACCTGCAGGTGGTCCTCGATGTCGCTGATGATGCTGATCGCGTACACCGAGTCGACCCCGTAACGGGCGAGTTCGACCCCGGGATCGATGTTTTCCACAGGCCTGTCGAGGTAGAAGGCGATCTTGTCAAGAAGCCACGATTGCAGCTCGTCGTGGGAAATTATTTCCGATCGGGACACCGCCACTCCTCCTTATGTCAGAGGATCATCGAAACAATCGCGATTGGTAACGGAAGACGAGCAACACGCAAGATACAGCCAAATGGTTGGCGTGTCTCGATCCGCATGTGAACGATCGGACACGGAGGTGTCTCCGTCCTGTAAACCGAGTCAGTGGTACGGTAAAAACGGCGATAAGTTACTTACCAGTAACCACTTCCGATAAGGGCCCAACGCCCGCGGGCGCGGCACGCCGTCCCCGCGCGCCCCACCGATACGTCCTCCCCCGCGCGACTTCCGGCGGCACGCCACCTGCGCCGTTCCCCCACCGGGCCGGCCCGGGCGCGCCCCGGCGACGGCCGCGAACCGGGCATGTTCCGGGAGAGTTTCGGACAACCCTTCGACCCGGTCCCGTGCGGCATGGCCGAGAGTGCCTTACCTGAAGGCAAGGGCCACCTGTCCCTTCAGTCCCCGCCCTCAGTCTGCCAGGACACGCTTACCGGACCGTTCAGCCGCGAGACCACGGGGTTGGGCTCGCGCCGCTCCGCGAGCCGCTCGCGGAGGGTCTGCGTCTGCCGCGCCCGCCAGCGGTACACCGCGAGGCGGTGGAATCTGACGAGCGGCGCCGCCGCCGGACGCGTCCCCTCCGTGATCGCGTAGCCGTGGATCCGCAGCCGGGACGCGAGCACGTGCTGGACGAGGTCCGCGTCGCAGGCCTCCAGCCGGTGGCGCCAGGCGCCCACCTGGCGGCCGTTGACGGCCTCGTGCGTGCCCAGATGCCACTTGCGCGTCGTCGGCACCGTCCTCCGCGCGTGCCGGTACGCCGTCGTCATGGCGGGGTCGTACTCCTCGCCGAGGAACGCGCACAGCCTCGTCAGGGCGTCCTCGGGGTCGGCGACCAGGTCCTCGTAGCGGAACTCGTAGAACGTCTCCGGCCCGAGCCGGGTCCGGAGGCGCGCGCCCATGTCGACCGCCTCCCGCCACGTCAGCGCGGCCGTGTGGATGTCGCCGTCGAACCACGGCATCCGCACCAGGGAGCTCACCGCGTCGCGGCCGTCCCGGACGAGGTGGATGAACTGGGCGTCGGGGAACATCCGCCGCAGCATCGGCACCCGGCGGAAATAGCTCGGCCGCTTGTCCCCCCAGCGCGGTTTCCCGTGCTGGCGCGCGTACGCGCGGAACACGGCGGCGATCGCCGACCCGAGCGTCGGCGGCCCCTGCACGATCTCCTCGACCACGGCGGCGGCGTCCAGCCGCAGCACCCGGAACTTGGTGCCCTCCCCGCCGGTGATCCATTCGGCCAGCGCGCGCCGGTTCTCCGCCCGTTCCAGGTCCCCGAACCGGTGCCGGATGTCGTAGGAGACATGCACGAACCGTGTCTCGGAGGGGAACGCGATGCGCCGGTGCGAGTGCAGCATCTGCTGGAGCAGCGTGGTCCCCGAGCGCGGGCACCCGAGCACGAAGATGGGTCGGCATGACTCCCCTGTCATGGCCCGCGAGTACCCGCACCCCTCGCGAAGAAGCTCAAACGAACCTCAACAGATCCTGAAAACCGCAGGTCGCAGGAGTCTCACGTTCCCCGTCGGCCCCTCGCGCCCGCCCGGGCCGGCCTTCCCCGCCCCGGCGCCGGAGGCGTGCCGGCCCCGCACGGCGCCCTGTTCCTCCTCGTTCACCCGCCCGCCGGATGCGTCCGAAGTGGTGGAAGAAGGGCCTATGCGGCGGCGGCCGGTGTCGCCGGGCGGACGCCGTCCGCGTCACCGTCGCCGGTCGCCCCTGCCCTTCCCGAGTAATGCCCGATGTGCGGATTCCGTGGGCGCGCATTGAGCGGCGAGATATGCGATGGCCGGCGTGCGGACACTTCCCGAGTGGCTCACGCCCCGTGTCCGCCCGCGCTCCGCCATTTTCCGCCGCCGACGTTTCCGGCGTCGCGATGGGGCGTCCAGGACCGCCGGAAAAGCGGTCGCGGCCCGAGACGGTCCAAGGGTCCTTCGGGGACGGCCGGGGTCGCGGCGATCACGGCCGGCCGTTCCTGGCGGTCGCCGCCGTGATCCCGTCTCCGCCGTCGCGGAACGCGGTCCCGGCCCGCTGGTCGCCGGCCGGGAGCGCCGCGCGTCAGCAGATGCGCGGCAGCGGGTCCCCGACCAGGAGGTCGACGATGCGGGTGCCGCCGAAGGCCGTCCTCAGCAGCACGAGCCCGGACGGGTCGTCGGTCACGCGGCCGATGACGGCGGCCTCCTCGCCCAGCGGGTGGGCCCGCAGCGCCGCCAGCGCGTCCCGCTCGCACTCGGGGGCGACCACGACCACGGCGCGGCCCTCGCACGCGACGTACATCGGGTCGATCCCGAGCAGCTCGCAGGCGCCCCGGACGGCGGGCCGGACGGGGATCGCGTCCTCCTCCACCACCACGGCCGTCCCGGCGTCCGACGCCAGCTCGTTGAGGACGGTCGCGACCCCGCCCCGGGTCGCGTCCCGCATCCGGCGCAGGCCCCCCGGGCAGGCGTCGGCCAGGTCCGCGAGCAGGCAGGTCAGCGGCGCGGTGTCCGAGACGACGTCGGCCTCCAGCTCCAGCTCGCCGCGCGCCAGCATGATCGTGACACCGTGCTCGCCGATCGGCCCCGTCACCAGCACGACGTCCCCGGGGCGGACCTCCCCCGCGAGCCGGGACCGCACGACCCCGACGCCCGCCGTGGTGACGAAGCAGCCGTCGGCCTTGCCGCGCTCCACGACCTTGGTGTCGCCGGTGACGATGTCGACGCCCGCCGCGTCCGCCGCGCGCCGCATCGACTCGGTGACGCGGCGCAGGTCGGCGACGGGGAAGCCCTCTTCGAGGATGAACCCCGCCGACAGGTGCAGCGGCCTCGCGCCGCAGACGGCGAGGTCGTTGACCGTCCCGTTGACGGCCAGGTCGCCGATGTCGCCGCCGGGGAAGAACAGCGGCGACACGACATGGCAGTCCGTGGTGAAGGCGAGGTCGGCGCCGTTCACCCTGAAGAGCGCCGAGTCGTCCATGCGGTCCAGGAGCGGGTTGGCGAACGCCTCCCGGAACACCGCCTCGACCAGCGTGTGGGTGGCCTTGCCGCCGGAGCCGTGCGCGAGCGTGATCGTGTCCTCGCGGAGCCGCGCCCTGCGGCCCCGCGCGCGCTCGATGCGTTCCAGGACCTGCTCCTCGCGGACGGTCATCGCACGGCCTCCCTGACCCCGCCGGGCTCCCCCGCCCGGCCCGCCTTGCCGATCCGCTCGCGGGTGAAGCGGCCGAAGTTGTAGTACGCGGCGCAGGCGCCCTCGGACGAGACCATGCACGTCCCGATCGGCGTCTCCGGGGTGCAGGCCGTCCCGAAGACCTTGCACTCCCACGGTTTCAGGACGCCCTTGAGCACCTCGCCGCACTGGCACGCCTTCGGATCGGCGACCCGCCCGCCGGGGATCTCGAAGACGCGCTCGGCGTCGAAGGCGGCGTACTCCTCCTTCATCCGGAGCGCGGAGTGCGAGATGAAGCCGAGGCCGCGCCACTCGAAGTACGGCCGCGGCTCCATGACCCTGGAGATCGCCTCCAGCGCCCGGGGGTTGCCGTCCCACGGGACGACCCGCCCGTACTGGTTCTCGACCTCCGAGCGGCCCTCGGCGAGCTGGGCCAGCAGCATGTGCACCGACTGCAGGATGTCCAGCGGCTCGAACCCGGCGACGACCAGCGGTTTCCCGTAGTCGCCGGTGATGAACGAGTAGGGCCCGCAGCCGATCACCGTCGACACGTGGCCCGGGCCGAGGAAGCCGTCCAGGCGCAGGTCCGGCGAGTCGAGGATGGCCTTGATCGCCGGAAGGATCGTCACGTGGTTGCAGAACACCGAGAAGTTCCCGACCCCCGCCGCGGCCGCCCGCAGCACCGTCATGGCGGTGGACGGCGCGGTCGTCTCGAACCCGATCCCCATGAACACCACGCGCCGCGACGGGTTCCGCTCGGCGATCCTCAGCGCGTCCAGCGGCGAGTACACCATGCGGATGTCCGCGCCGGCGGCCTTGGCGTCCAGGAACGACCCCCGGCCGCCCGGCACCCGCATCATGTCCCCGAACGACGCCATGATGACGTCCGGCTGCGACGCGATGTGGATCGCGTCGTCCACCCGCCCCATCGGGATCACGCACACCGGGCAGCCCGGACCGTGGACCAGCGAGATGCTCTCCGGCAGGTAGTCCTCCAGGCCGTGCTTGTAGATGGTGTGCGTGTGGCCGCCGCACACCTCCATGAACTTGTAGTGCCGCCCGGGCTCGCACAGCGAGGCGATCGAGGCCGCGAGGACCCTCGCCCGCTCCGCGTCCCGGTACTCGTCGACGAAGCGCATCAGTCGATCCTCGATTCCCGCAGCGCGTCGATCTCGTCGTCGTAGGCCTCGCCGAGGCCCTCCAGCAGCGCCAGCGTCGCCCTCGCCTCGTCCTCGTCGATCTTGGACATGGCGAATCCGACATGGATCAGCACCCAGTCGCCGGCGGCGAGCCGCTCCCCGTCGAGCAGGGCGGTGTTCACCGCCCGCCGGACGCCGGTCACGTCCACCGTCGCCACCGGGCGGTCCGGCATGATCTCCACGATCTCGCCCGGTATCGCCAGGCACATCAGAAGGCCTCCCCCGCCAGTTCGAGCTGCGTCAGTTCCCAGAGCGCGTGGTAGATCGTCGTCTGCGCCTCCTGGACGCGGTGCACCGACGACGACGGGACGGTGAACAGGTGGTGCAGGCCGGGCGTCTCCGCCATCTGCCCCCCGGTGTATCCGGCGAGCCCGACCACCGTCATCCCGCGCCGCGCCGCCTCCCGCAGCGCGGCGATCAGGTTGTCGGAGTTCCCGCTGGTGGACAGCGCCAGCGCGATGTCGCCCGGACGCCCGAACGCGGCGAGCTGCCGCGCGAACACCACCTCGAACCCGACATCGTTGGACAGCGCGGTGACCACGGCGACGTCGGTCGTCAGCGCCAGCGCCGGCAGCGGCCGCGCGGACCCGCCCGGATTGAGGAACAGCGAGGCGACGTCCTGAGCGTCCGTCGAGCTGCCTCCGTTGCCGAACGTGAAGAGCCGGCCGCCGGAGCGGAACGCGCCCGCCATCCGCGCGGCGCAGGCCGCGAGGTCCTCGGCGTACTGCTCCAGGACGGCCTCGCGCAGCCGGACGATCTCGTCGGTCTTCTCGCGCGTCGAGCGGCGCACGTCCTCCAGCAGGGTGTCCAGCCCCGAGCCGCCCGCGTACAGGAAGGGATAGAGCATCTCGGTCACGTCGTCACGACCCCGATCGCCTCCTTGGCGTGGACGAGCACGGTGTCGCCGACATCGGCGTCCACCAGCGCCACGCTGACCCGTTCGATCCGGCCGCCGCCGACGTCCACGTCCGCGAGGCCGTCGGCGAGGAG
Source organism: Actinomadura sp. NPDC000929 (assembly GCF_040492065.1). Classification (NCBI taxonomy): domain Bacteria; kingdom Bacillati; phylum Actinomycetota; class Actinomycetes; order Streptosporangiales; family Thermomonosporaceae; genus Actinomadura; species Actinomadura sp. NPDC000929. The sequence continues at coordinate 22,232 of NZ_JBEUPA010000118.1, forward strand.
CCGCGCGACGACGACCGGGACGGCCTCGTCCGCGCAGGTCACGCAGTGGTCGCCCGCGCATTCGGTCACGCCGTCACCTCCCGGCCGAGCACGCCCGGCTGCTCCAGGAACACGTGCACCAGCTCCCACAGCACGTGGTAGGCGGTGACGTGCACCTCCTTCACGACGCGCGGGTCGCCGGACGGCACGGTGACCAGGTGGTCGACCGCGCCGGCGAGCGCTCCCCCGTCCCCGCCCGCCAGCGCGACCGTCAGCATGCCGCGGTCCCGCGCGCACTCCATGGCGCGCAGCACGCTGCCGCAGCGGCCGTCCGGCGAGATCCCGAACGCGATGTCGTCCGGGCCGCCGAAGCAGCGGACCTGGTGGGCGAACGCGTCGTCGAAGCCCGCCCCGGCGCAGACGCCGGTGAGCGTCGCGACGTCCCCGGTGAGCGACAGCGCGGGCAGCGCCCGCTTGCCGACGATCACCGGGTGCACGAACTCGACCGCCACGTGCTGCGCGTCGGTGGCGGCGGCGCCGGTCCCGAAGGTGAGCAGGCGCCCCCCGCGGTGGAACCGGGCCGCCATCGCGTGGCAGGCGGCGGCGATGGCGCCCGCCTCCTCGGCGAGCGCCGCGCCCGGCTCCGCGCGCCGCTCGAACACCTCCGCCACGGCGGCGGTCACCGGCCGTCCCCCGCGGGCGGGGCCTGCCGGGCGCGCGGCGACATGTCCACCGCGAGGTCCCAGCGGTCCGACAGCTCGTGCGAGATCGCGTGGGCGTCCTCGCACATCGCCGCCGCGATCCCCGCCGTCGCGGGGTCCCCGGCGCGGTCGGCGAGCCGCCGCAGCGTCTCGCCCGCCGCGATCTGCAGGTGGACGGCGACGTAGGCGTCCCGCATGTGCTTGACCGGGTCGCGGTGGCCGTGGCCGATGCCGCCCTCCAGCACCGACGCGAGCAGCGTCCCGGCGTCGCGCGCGACGCTCGGCGAGGCCCCGTGCGCGTGCAGCCGCGCCTCGATCGCCCTGGTGTACGCCCGCGCCCGCTCGGCTTTGTGGCCGCGCGGCCGGCACAGTTCCGGCTCGTCCGCCGCCGCGGTCAGCATCTCGCTGAGCGCGGCCTCGGCGTGCTCCTGGAGCGCGTGCGCGTCCTTCAGGTGGCCGACGAGCCGCCGCTCGATCGTCGTCATGAGCGTCCGCTCCGCGTCCCCGATCACATCGACTCGGCTTTGAGGTACCGGCGCATCGCCGGCAGCTCCTTGAGGACCATCACGACAGCGCCGACCGCGACCAGCCCGAGCATCACCCGGACGGCGACCGCGCCGCCGCACGTTCGCTTCCTCATCCCCCCGCTCCCTCCTGTGCGAGTTCCCCTGTCAATTCCTCCGCCAGCAGCCGCTCGACCAGCGCGGCGGCCTCCTCGACCGCCGCGCCGACCGGCGCGCTGAGCCTCATCTCCCAGGTGGCGTCCGTGGTCCGCGCCGACGGCTCGCACGCGACGAGCAGGATGCGCGGCGGGACCGGACCGTTGTCCCGGGCCAGCCGCAGCACCTGCGCCGGGTCGAGGCCGTGCGCGTCGACGGCGACGCCGCCGAAGTCGTCCGGGCCGGGCTCGACGAGCGACACGGTGCCGGGCGCGTGGCCGCGCTCGGCCGCGTCGACCAGGATCGCGGCCCGGTAGCCGTCGCCGAGCGCGTACATCAGGTCGATGCCGCGGATGCCGAAGTCGACGACGTCCACGCCGGGCGGCAGCGATCGGGTCGCCAGCAGCCGGACGACCTCCACGCCGAACCCGTCGTCGCCGTGGAAGACGTTCCCGATCCCCGCGACGAGGACCGTGCGGGACGGCGCCTCCCCGGGCAGCGGCTCGACCTCGTCCGGCCGGACGAAGAAGCGGTGCCCGAGCTGGTTGTAGGGGCCGAGGTCGCGGCCCGGGTCGTCGTCCAGCGCGACGACCAGGTGCACCCCGCCCTCCATGTCCTCCTCGACGCGCTCGACGACGGCGGTGCGGCCGACGAGCGCCAGGTCGAAGATGTCCGCGCCCCCGCGGGGCCGCAGCCGGACCCGGCTCCCCGGAGCCGCCTCTCGCCCGCCCGCGTCGCCGTTCTCCCCGCTCACCAGACGTCCTTCCGCGGATCCCGCAGCGTGCCGTGCAGCGCGAGCAGCTCACCGGACGACAGCGCGCCGCACCGCTCCAGGATCCGCCGCGCCTTCGGGTCGGTCGCCGCCACCTCCCGCCGCTCCTCCTCGGTGAGGGTGAGCACGCTGAGGATCAGCAGCTGGTCGATCTCCGTCCCGTCGAACAGGTCGCCGGGGCTCTCCGGCGCCACCTGCGGCCAGTCGTAGAGGACGATCGGCGCCGCGAGGACGGTGTCGCGACTTCCCGGCTCCCCCGCGAGGACCGGCCACAGCCCGTCCCTGCCGCACTCGGCGGCCGCCTCCGCGAGCCGCTCCGGCGGATCCGTGAGCGACGCGAACGCGCCCCCGCCGGTGCGCGCCACGACATGCGCGCACAGCATCCCGGCGCGGACGGCGTCCTCGCGCTCCTCGGCGGCGCCGGTGTTGACGACCTCGACGCGCAGCCGCACCGCGCCGTCCCCGGCGGGCACGGCCGAGACCTCGACCCGCCCGTCCACCCGCTCCCACGAGCGGACGAACCGCACCCCGCCGCCTCCGCACGGCGCCTTGCCGTCCACGGGCTCCTCCTCGGCGCCCGCGGCCACCTCGACGGGGACCCGGACGGGAGCGCGCACGAGGCGCTCGACCGCGATCGGGCCGCTGGTGAGCTCGCGCTCGCGGGCCTCCTGCCAGGTGGTGTGGGTCTCGTCCCCGGTGCTGATCTCGTCCACGGGCGTGTCGCCGTGCATCACCTGGCGGTGCACCGCGTGCAGGAACCGCAGCGTCACCTCGACCTCGGCGCCGGGGCCGGCTTCGAGGAGGAACTCGGCGTGAACCCTCCACCGGTCGCCGTTCCGCTCGGCATGGCCGCGCGGGTAGACGCCCCCGATCGTCCAGCGCTGCCGGTTCTTCAAGGCGGACCGGCGGTACGGCCAGAGGAGGTACCCCTCGTAGAGGACGGTGTCCGCGATCGCCCTCAGGCGGTCCACTCTTCCTCCTCGCGTCGCTTCTCGGCGTGGCGCAGCAGCTCGTCGACCGTGTCGTCGAACGAGGAGTGCGCGCGCCGGGCCCGGTACGCCGACAGGCGGCCGAAGCAGTCGTCGTCCAGCCGCAGCCAGCGGGCGGTGCCGTAGTAGCGGCCCATCAGGTCCCGCCACACCTGGAGGGGCAGGTCGCCGGTGGCCTCGTGATGCCACGGGATCTGCCCGGTGCGCAGCGCGCCGTCCTCGCCCGGGTAGAAGACCGTGCCGTTGAAGGCCAGGTCGAGCGGGACGTCGCCGCCGCCGAGCGCGTGCAGGTACCGGTCGGCCGCGACCTGCATGTCGTGCCCGCACGGCAGCGACAGCGCCGCCTCCGTCCCGCCCCGGAACGTCGGCACGGTGGCGCCGACGCGCGCCCAGGTCAGGCCGCGCAGCGACCGGTCCCACATCTCCGGCGGGCCGAACACCCCGGCGAGCCGGTCGCGCTCCGCGTCGTCGTAGCCGCGGCGCGCCGCCGCGATCGTCACCGTCGTGGTGAGCAGGACGCACTGGACGGGCCCGCCGTCCAGCCGCCGCAGCCCGATCCGCAGGCTCAGCGTCGGCGTCGCCGCGAACCTCTCCGGCTCGATCCCGAGCAGGTCGAGCCCGAGCTCCGGTGTCTCGCTCATCATGCTGTGTCTCCCTGCGGGGGGACGGCCCCCCACGCCCCCCGGTCCGCCTCGCTCATGCCGGTGACAGATTCGGCATGGAGTCGAGGATCGGGCCGTGCGTCTCCGGGTTGATCCCCGTCGAGCGGGCCGCGGTGGACGTCCCGTCGGGCAGGTGCCCGACCTGCTTGTCGTAGTTGCCCGTCCGGTTGCCCTCGCGGACGCCCCGCGTGTGCGAGGGCTTGTCGGGACTGACGTCGGGCTTCCCCACTCTGATCATCGTGTTCCCCTCTTCTCCCCGGCGGCCGCCCGGGCCGCCCTCAACTCCGTGAAGAACTCGCCGAGGTGTTGCCAGACCGCCCCGCCGCCGCTGAAGCCCGTCCAGTGCTCGCGCAGCAGGGCGGTGAGCCGGTAGCAGTCGTCGATCGGGAGGATCCAGTGCTCGGCCGCCTCCCGCGCCCGGTGCACGACCAGCGCCTCCACGTCCGGGCGCAGCTCCGCCAGGACGGGGTTGGCGTCGACCAGGCGCCGCCAGCTCCCGGCGTGGACGGCCGCGTGCAGCGCCCCCGCCGGGCTCGGATAGCGGGCGGTGACCTCGCCCGTCCCGGAGACGGAGAAGAAGGCCAGGTCGACCGGGACGCCGAGACCCGCCCACAGCGGGCCGTCCAGGTGGAAGCCGGTCAGCTCGCGCCGCCGGTCCGGGACGAGCCGGTAGTGCCGCCCGCCCGCCGCCTGCCCGTCGAACAGGACGGTGCACGCCCCGCACGCGCACAGCAGCTCGCCCTTCTCCAGGTCGAGCAGGTGCCGGTGCGCGCCGTGCACGGGTTCGGCGCACAGCTCGCACCGCTCCACGGCCTCGCCCGGCGGCGGCGCCGGGCGCGGCGGAGCCGAGGCCAGCGCCGCCAGCCTCGGCGTGGAGAGCCGTTGCGTCATGCGCGGCTCCGCACCTGGTCCAGGGTGATCAGCACCTTCTCCGGCGCGGGCGCCTCGATCTCGACCCGCTCCAGTTCCGGCGCCGCGGCGAGGGCCGCCCGCTCCACGGCGTCCAGCACCGGGCGCGGCGCGGCGGCGCGCCCCTCGGTCGCGGCCCTCAGCCGCACCGTGTCCCCGTCCACCCCGGTCAGCTCCACGGACGTGCGGTGCTTGGCCAGGAACCCCTCCAGCGCGGCGAGGGCCCGCCGGACCCGCGCCTCCGGCGTCTCCGGGTGCAGGCCGTGCATGGCCAGCAGGTGGCAGACCAGCTCGTCGCCGGTCAGGTCCGAGGCGTCCGCGCAGCGCCGCACGATCCGGTCGAGGGCCTCCCCGTACAGCTCCACCAGCGCCTGGACGGCCTGGTGCGCCCCGGGGTCGAGCCCGTCGAGCAGCCCTTCGAGGCGCTGGACGTGCTCGCGGACGCGCTCGTCGTCCCAGCCCATCAGTGGCCCTCCTGGGCGCCGAACATCGGCGAGTGCCGCTTCTCGATCGTCCGGCCGTTGCCGACGTACATGTGCACGCCGCAGGGCAGGCACGGGTCGAAGCTGCGGACGGTCCGCATGATGTCGATGCCCTTGAAGTCGTCCGGGCCGTTCTCCTCGAAGATCGGCTGCCCCTGGACGGCGTCCTCGTACGGGCCGGGCGTGCCGTAGGAGTCGCGCGGGCTGGCGTTCCACGGCGTCGGCGGGTACGGGTGGTAGTTGGCGATCTTGCCGTCGCGGATGACGAGGTGGTGCGAGAGCACGCCGCGGACCGCCTCGTGGAACCCGCAGCCGATCGCCTCGTCCGGGACGTCGAAGTCGGTGAACACCTTCGTGCGCCCGGAACGGACCTCGTCGAGGGCCTTCTCGGCGAAGTACAGCGCCATCCCCGCCGCGTACGCGATGAAGTACACGCGAGCCCGGTCGCGCTCGATGGTGTTGGCGTACTGCGGCGGCGTCCACTCCAGGTTGACCTCCGGCATGCCGGGGGTCTTCGGCAGGTCGATCTGGACGCTGTGCCCGGTGGAGCGGACGTACGGGGTGTCCACCTCCCCCGCCAGCGCGGTCGACCACAGGCGGGCGAGCGGCCCGCCGCCGGTGTCGAGCGCGAGGTGGTCGCCGGTCTCCGGGTGGCGCCAGCGCGGGCTCATCACCCAGCTGTACTTGCCACCGTCGTTGAGGTCGCGCTTCTGCGGGTTCGGCAGCGTCGTCTGGTTCCACGGGTGCCGCTGGTCGATCGGGTTGCCGAGCGGGTCCTCCTTGACGAAGGTCTCCTCGTTGGCCCAGTCGTCGTAGTAGGAGCTGCCGAGCAGGATCCGCATGCCGAGGTTGATCTCGACCAGGTCCGTCGTGACGAGCTGCCCGTCCACGACGACGCCCGGGGTGACGTAGGCGGCCCGCCCCCACTCGGACATGTGCCGGTAGTCGTAGTCGACGACGTCCGGGTTCTGGAAGGCGCCCCAGCAGCCGAGCAGCGTCCGCCGCCGGCCCACCTGGTCGTAGCCGGGCAGCGCCTCCAGGAAGAAGTCGAAGATGTCGTCGTTCATCGCGACGGCCCGCTTGATGAAGTCGAGGCAGCGCGTCAGCCGGACGAGGTAGTCGGTGAACACCTGCGGCGTCGCGACCGTCCCCACTCCGCCCGGGTACAGGGTCGACGGGTGGACGTGGCGCCCCTCCATCAGGCAGATCATCTCGCGGGTGATGCGGCTGAGCTGGAGGGCCTCCTTGTAGACCGAGCCCTCGAACGGGTTGAACGCCGTCATGATGTCGGCGATCGTGCGGAACCCGTGGACGGAGCCGCGCGGCGCCTCGGTGTTCTTCGCCGTGGCCAGCAGGCTCGGGTTCGTCTCCGCGACCATCCGCTCGCAGAAGTCGACGAAGACCAGGTTGTCCTGGAACAGCGTGTGGTCGAACATGAACTCGGCGGCCTCGCCGAGGTTGATGATCCAGTCGGCGAGCGGCGGCGGTTTGATCCCGTACGCCATGTTCTGGGCGTAGACCGAGCAGGTCGCGTGGTTGTCGCCGCAGATGCCGCAGATCCGGCTGGTGATGAAGTGCGCGTCGCGCGGGTCCTTCCCCTTCATGAACACGCTGTAGCCGCGGAAGATGGACGAGGTGCTCCGGCACTCGGCCACCTGCCCGTTCGCAAAGTCGATCTTGGTGTAGATGCCGAGGTTGCCGACGATCCGGGTGATCGGGTCGAACGCCACCTCGACGAGCCCCGCCTGCGTGGCGGCCCGTTCGCCGCGCGTCTGCGTCCCCTGCTTCATGACTCGCCCCGCTCCATGAACTCGCCCCTGTTCCCTCGCCCGCCGCCGTCCGTCGGCGCGGCCGTCCTGCGTTCGTGTCCTCGCCGGTCAGGCCGTGCCGCGCCGGGGGGGGCCCCCCCCGCGCGGGCGCCCCGCACAGGGGGGGGCCCCGGGGGGGGTTGCCGCGGGTGAGCCACGGCCCGGTGTTGGGCCACAAATGCGGCCCGGTGGCGCCCGTGTAGGTGTTGGG
>NZ_JBEUPA010000119.1:0-28964 GCF_040492065.1 Actinomadura sp. NPDC000929
CGCCGCGCCGGTCGGCGGGGGAGCGGCCGCGGCGGGCGGCGGCCGAGTGCGTGGGCTGCTCGGCGAGCCGGCCGCGGGCGAGGGTGAACAGGCGGTCGCACCAGCCGGTGAGCGTCTCGGTGGCGTCGGCGGTGACGACCACGGTGGGCGCCAGCGTGCGCAGCACGGGGATCAGCTCGGCCATGGCCGCGGTCAGCGAGTGCCGTCCGGGGCCGGCGGCGCCGGTGGGCCAGGGGTCGGCGGCGGCGCACAGCTCGCCGAAGGGGTCGTCGAGCAGCACCAGGCCGGGCTCGTGGACGCAGGCGGCGGCCAGCCCGGCGCGCAGCCGGACGTCAGGCGGCAGCAGCGCCAGCTCGGTCCCGGCGGCCTCGGCGAGGTCGAAGCGGCGGATCATGCTCTGCGCGGCGGACGCGCTCGTCCGCTTGTAGTACGCGGCGTAGGCGACGAACTCGCCGGCCGTCATTCCCTCCGCGCGCGAGAACCGGGCCGGCAGGTAACCGATTCCGGCCCGGGCGGCCCGCTGCCCGGCGGCGTTCGTGATGTCGTGTCCGAGAATGTGCAGCGCGCCGGTGTTCGGTCTGCGCAAGGTCGCGAACGTGGCCAGCAGAGTGGATTTACCGGCACCCGGTGGACCGGCCAGGCCGACCACGCCTTCGGGCACGCCGAAGGTCACCGGGCGCAGGAGCCACCGCCCCCCGCGGCGGACACCCATTCCTCGGGCCACGATCACGGAATGCTCCGCGATCACAAGTTTCCCCCCGTTGTTCGTCATGCTGTCGCGGCGGCCGGACGGTGCGCCCGCCGCGCCGGTGGCCTCGGGTCCCCCAACCCGCCACGCGGCGCGGCCCGCAGGCCGGGCCGCCCCCCGGCGGCGCCGACCCGGTCGCTTTTGCCGGGCCGCAATGCATCGACATCGTGACTATAACCGGGCTTGGTGATGGCTGTCAGCAATCTAATCGCCTTTACGGCAGGACGACGGAACTCTTTGCCCGGGGCGCGGCCGAAAGAGAATAAAAAAGGCGGACAATTCTCTTGATATGGCGTCCATAGGGACGGCTCTGGGGACCGGCCGTGCAAACGCGCCGACCGCCCCGCGCCGCGCCGCGCTCCGCTGGGAGCGTACGGACGTACGGCAGGGGGCGGTCATGGGGCAGGATGGACCCATGCCTTCTCGGGACTTTTCGTTGCACGGGGCCATCGACCTGGGAGCGCGCCAGGCCGCGGCAAGGAAGCAGCAGGAACGCCGGACCCAGGGCGGCGGCGGCGCGGCGCCGGCCGCGGACGCCCCCGGGGGTCCCTACGTCGTGGACGTCACCGACCAGACGTTCAACACCGAGGTCGTGGAGCGGTCGCAGTCCGTCCCCGTCCTGGTGGACTTCTGGGCCGAGTGGTGCGGTCCGTGCAAGCAGCTCGGCCCGATCCTGGAGAAGCTCGCCACCGAGGCGGCCGGCAAGTGGATCCTGGCCAAGGTCGACATCGACGCGAACCCGCAGCTCGGCGCCTACATGCAGCAGATGGGCGTGCGCGGCATCCCGTTCGTGGCGGCGGTCGTCGCCGGGCAGCTGCTGCCGTTCCTGAACGGCGCCGCCCCCGAACCGCAGGTCCGCCAGGCCATCGACCAGCTCTTCGACGCGCTGCGCAAGGAGGGCATCCTGCCGGACGCCCCCGAGGGCGAGCAGCCGGCGCCCGGCGCGGAGGCCCCCGCCGAGCCCGTGTTCTCGGAGGCCGAGGAGGCCCTGCAGCGCGGAGACCTGGACGGCGCCAAGGCCGCGTTCGAGCGCGTCCTGGCCGTCGACCCCAGGGACGACCAGGCCAAGCAGGGCCTCGCACTGGTCGAGCTGAGCCTGCGCGTGCGGTCGCTCGACCCCGAGCGCGCGTTGCAGGAGGCGGACGAGAAGCCCGGCGACGTCCAAGCGCAGATCAGCGCGGCCGACGTGGAGATGGTGTCCGGGCGCATCGACGACGCCTTCGACCGGCTGGTGGGCGCGGTGCGGCGCGGCGCGGGCGACGACCGCGACGCGGCGCGCAAGCACCTGCTGTCGCTGTTCGAGCTCCTGCCCCCGGACGACCCCCGCGTCGGCAAGGCCCGCCGCGGTCTCCAGTCCGCCCTGTTCTGACAGGCGCCACCGCTGCTCCGGCCCGGGTCACGGCCGGGTGACGGGCGAAGGGCGGTGAGCTGGGGCGAGCGGGACACCTGACCGCGGTGGTGAGCGTATGCTCGTTGACTGATGACCGCGCCCGTGCGGCCGCGTGAAGCACTTCCCGGTGAAGCACTTCCACGGCCGATCCGGCCGGTCCGCGGCTCCGCCACCTCGTGATCGACACCGTCCTGCGATCGACACCACGGGGGCGCCCGTCCCGCGACCGTCGAGCGATCGTCGCCGCGGCCCGGGCTCTGCGGGCCGCGGGACGGGACCGGGCGGCGGCCCCGGACGCACCGTCCCCTGGAAGCGGCGCGCTCGGATGTGGACAAACCCGTATAAATAGGGAGCAGCTGTCGTGGCGAGCGTGCCAAGCGTGTCGTACTCCATCACCGTCCGGCTGGAGGTCCCCGCCGGCGGCAGGGCCGTCAGCCAGATCACCCACGTGGTCGAGAACGCGGGCGGCATCGTCACGGCCCTCGACGTCAACACCGCCGGACACGAGACCCTCCGCATCGACGTCACGATCGCCACCCGCGACACCCAGCACGCCGAGGCGATCGCGGGCGCGCTGGAGCGGATCGAGTCCGTCAAGATCCACAAGGTCAGCGACCGGACGTTCCTGATGCACCTCGGCGGCAAGATCGAGATGCAGTCCAAGGTGCCGCTGCGCAACCGCGACGAGCTGTCGATGGCCTACACGCCGGGCGTCGCCCGCGTCTCCCTGGCCATCGCCCGCAACCCCGAGGACGTCCGCCGGCTGACGATCAAACGCAACAGCGTCGCCGTGGTGACCGACGGCTCGGCGGTGCTCGGCCTCGGCAACATCGGCCCGGAGGCCGCGCTGCCGGTCATGGAGGGCAAGGCGGCGCTGTTCAAGCGGTTCGCCGGGATCGACGCGTGGCCGATCTGCCTCGACACGCAGGACACCGACGAGATCGTCCGGACGGTGCAGATCCTCGCGCCCGCGTTCGGCGGCATCAACCTGGAGGACATCTCCGCGCCGCGCTGCTTCGAGGTCGAGGCCCGGCTGCGCGAGCTGCTCGACATCCCCGTCTTCCACGACGACCAGCACGGCACCGCGATCTGCGTGCTCGCCGCGCTGACCAACGCGCTGCGCGTCGTCGGCAAGGACATCGGCGCCGTGCGCATCGCGATGGCGGGCGCGGGCGCGGCCGGCACCGCCATCCTGAAGCTGCTGATGCACGCCGGCGCCCGCAACCTCGTCGTCTGCGACTACGCCGGCGCCGTGCACAAGGGCCGCGACGACCTGGACGACTCGCTGCGCTGGATCGCCGAGCACACCAACGAGGGCGGCTACTCCGGCGACCTGCGCGGCGCGGTGAAGGACGCCGACGTGTTCATCGGCGTGTCCGCCCCCGGCATCCTGAACGGCGACGACATCGCGACGATGAGCGACGACGCGATCGTGTTCGCGCTCGCCAACCCCGAGCCGGAGGTCTCGCCGGACGAGGCGCGCGAGCACGCCGCCGTGGTCGCCACCGGGCGCAGCGACTACCCGAACCAGATCAACAACGTGCTGGCGTTCCCCGGTGTGTTCCGCGGCCTGCTGGACGCCCAGGCCAGCGGCGTCACCCTCGACATGCTCGCGGCCGCGGCCAAGGCCCTCGCCGAGGTCGTCACGCCCGACGAGCTCGGCCCGAACTACATCGTGCCGAGCGTCTTCCACCCGGACGTCAGCACCCGCGTGGCCGGCGCGGTCCGCGAGGCCGCGGGCGGCCGTCCCCGCACCGAGGCGTAGGCGCCGGCGGAGGCGGGCCCGGAAGGCGGGCCCGCCGCCGCGCTCAGTCCGACTTCCTGCCCGCGAAGACCTGCTCGCGGCGGCGGGGCCACGTGCCGCCCCACCAGAAGATGATCGCGCCGGTCAGGATGACGGCGACGCCGGTCACGGCCCGCGCCCACAGCACGGTGTCGGGGCCGGTGTGGGGGAGCTTGCCGGGCGGCGTCTCGCGCGGCGCGGCGCCGCCCGCCTTCTTGCAGTTCGCCTTGACCGCGGTGCTCTCGATCTGCCGGTTCGCCCACCGGACGGTGATGCGGGTGCCGCGGTCCTCGCGCAGCTTCACCGCGACCGTCCGGGTGGTGCCCGGACCGATCTTGCCGGGGACGGCGGCGGTGTCGTCGTTCTTCTCGACGGAGAAGTCCTCGGTCTGCGTTCCGGTGTTGCGGACGCTGACGTTCACGGTGCGGTCCGGGCAGGAGACCGAGCCGATCGTGGCCGTCACCGGCCGCGCGGGAGCGGCGGTCGGCGTGTGCGAGGGGGTGCGGGACGGCGTGCGGGACGGGCTGTGCGTCGGAGTCCGGGTGGGCTTGCCCGAGGCCGACGGCGAGCCGCCGGACGGGCTCGGGCTCGTGGACTCCGTCGCCGAGGTCGGCGACGCGGAGCCGTCCGACCTGAACAGGGCCGGGATCGCGATCAGCGCCCCGATGACGATGAACACGGCGGCGATGACGACCCTGGGCAACTGCATCGCTGTCCTCCCGGCGCGCACCAAGCGGGTGGCCGATTGTCCTAGATCATTCTTAACCCAGGACCTTGTGGTGCCGATATCCCCATCGATAGGAATGCGTAACAGGCTAACGAGCGAGGAGGCGTGCCGCCGGAGGTCCGGGCAACGCATCATGGGACCCATGGAAGACGGGATCAGGGTCGGGCTCCTGCTGGTGGCCACCCCGCAGCTGGAGGATCCGAACTTTCGGCGCAGCGTCGTCCTGCTGGTCGAGCACGACGGCGACGGGGGAACCCTCGGTGTCGTCCTCAACCGGCCGACCGAGGTTCCGGTCGACCGCGTGCTGCCGCCGTGGGCGGAACTCGTCACCGGGCCCGCCGTGGTGTTCCAGGGCGGGCCGGTCGCGCTGGAGAACGCGCTCGCCCTGGCCCGGCTCCCCGGCGAGGACGAGCCGCTCGGATGGCGCGCCCTGGACGGCGGCGCCGAGGTCGCCCGGGTCGGGCTGGTCGACCTGGAGGCCCCGCCCGGCCTGCTCGCGGCGGAGCTCCTGCAGCTGCGCGTGTTCGCCGGATACGCGGGCTGGTCGCCCGGCCAGCTGCGCTCCGAGGTCGAGGACGGCTCGTGGTACCTGGTGCCCGCGGAGGCCGGGGACGTGTTCGCCGGCGACCCGGAGCGGCTGTGGCAGCACGTGCTGCGCAGGCAGGGCGGCGACCTGGCCTTCGTCTCCACTTTCCCCGAGGACCCGACGCTGAACTAAGGTGACTGGTGTGAGTACGCAGATCCTTCCCGACAGCGACACCCAGAGCGATGTCAAGCCGGACCTCTCCCACGGTGACGGCGACCACGAGCGGTTCGCCCACTACGTGAAGAAGGCCAAGATCACCGAGAGCGCGGTGACCGGCACGCCGGTGATCGCGCTGTGCGGCAAGGTCTGGGTGCCGAACCGGGATCCGAAGAAGTACCCCGTCTGCCCGGAGTGCAAGGAGATCTACGAGTCCATGCAGCCGGGCGGGGGCAAGGGCGAGGAGTGACCGGCCGCTGAACGGCGGTCGAGGGCGCGCCGCCGGATAGGCGCGCGCGCGTGTGAGGTCCTGCGGTCATGTGCCGCAGGACCTCGGCCTTTCTTATCGCGGGACGGCCCGAAACGGACGTCCCTGAACAATCGGGGGATTGAATGCGGCGCTTGGCCGGGGTTTCACTGTGCGCACTGGCGGTCACGGTGTGTGCTGTTCCGGGTTCGGTGAGTGAGGGGGAGTGGGAACGGGCGCGGGTCGCTCCGGCCGCCCGCGGCGACGACTGCGTCCACCGCCACGCGGGCACGCCGGGCGGGACGGCCGCCGTGGGCGGGAGGGGCGCCTCGGGCGGAAGGGCGCGGTCGGCCCAGGCCCGCGACCGGGCCGATCTCGGCCACGACCAGGCCACCGCCATGCTCGCCGACCTCCGCCGCACGCTCCTCGACCGGTTCGGGACGTCCGACGAGGCCCTCCTCGACCCGGCCCTCCTCGGCGGGACGCGCCCCGACCCGGCCCGGCGCGCCACGGGGGCCCTGGTCGTCCCGGTGCGGTTCCACGTCGTCCACAGCGGGAGTTCGGGACGGCTGTCCACGGCGGCGGTCCAGCGGCAGATCGCCACGCTCAACGCGGCCTACGGCGGCCGTCTCGGCGGGGCCGACACCCACGTGCGGTTCCGGCTCGACTCCCTCGACCGCACCGACAACTCGGCCTGGTTCCGCAACCCGCAGCACTACGAGGGGCCGATGAAGCGGCGCCTCCGCAAGGGCGGGAGCGGGACGCTGAACCTCTACACGGCGGCCGTCGGCTCGGACGTGCTGGGCTTCTCCACCTTCCCGCAGTGGTACCGGCGCGACCCGCGCCTCGACGGCGTCATCGTCGACTTCCGCAGCCTGCCGTACGGGTCGTACGCGCCGTTCAACCACGGGTACACGGCCGTCCACGAGATCGGGCACTGGCTGGGCCTGATGCACACGTTCGAGGGCGGGTGCGTGTCGCCGGGCGACGGGGTCACCGACACCCCGTACGAGGCGGAGCCGGCGCAGGGCTGCCCGCAGGGCCGCGACTCGTGCCCGCAGCGGGGCCGCGATCCGATCCACAATTTCATGGACTACGCCCACGACGCCTGCATGCGGGGCTTCACCGCAGGTCAGGGCCGTCGCATCCGGGCGGCGTGGGCGGCGTACCGGTCCCGCAAGACCGGCGGCCACCGTGTGGATCTCGGCACAGCGGCGCCGGGAGCGGCACGATCTGTCGGTGCGGCTCGGTAGCCTTCAATGACCGTGAGCACCTTCGCCGCATCGAGCATGCCCCCCGCCTTCCCCGAGCGGGCCGCCTGGGGGACCGCGTCCTCCCTGCGCGCCTGGCAGCAGCAGGCGCTGGAGGCGTACTTCGGCGCGGACGGAACGGCGCCCGGGCCCCGCGACTTCCTCACCGTCGCGACGCCGGGCGCCGGCAAGACGACGTTCGCGCTCCGGCTCGCCCGCGAGCTGATGGAGCGCCGCGTCGTCTCGTCGCTCACGATCGTGTGCCCGACCGAGCACCTCAAGCGGCAGTGGGCCGAGTCGGCGGCCCGCGTCGGCATCAGGATCGACCCCGAGTACCAGAACGGGCAAGGCCCCGTCGGCAAGGACTTCCACGGCGTCGCCGTCACGTACGCGACCGTCGCCGCGCGCCCGGCGCTGCACCGCAACCGCACCGAGGCGCGCAAGTCGCTGGTCATCTTCGACGAGGTGCACCACGCGGGCGACGGCCTGTCGTGGGGCGACGCCGTCCGGGAGGCGTTCGAGCCGGCGACGCGGAGGCTCGCCCTGTCCGGCACGCCGTTCCGCACCGACATCAACCCGATCCCGTTCGTCCAGTACGAGGAGGGGCCTGACGGCGTCCGCCGCAGCCAGGCCGACTACACCTACGGCTACGGGCCCGCCCTCGCCGACGGCGTCGTCCGACCGGTGATCTTCCTGGCGTACGCGGGGGAGATGCGCTGGCGCACCCGCGCGGGCGACGAGATCACCGCGACCCTCGGCGAGCCGCTCACCCAGGACCAGACGTCCCAGGCGTGGCGGGCCGCGCTCGACCCCAAGGGCAACTGGATCACGCAGGTGCTGGCGGCGGCCGACCGCCGCCTCACCGAGCTGCGCCGCGTCATCCCCGACGCGGGCGGCCTGGTCATCGCCACCGACCACGAGGCCGCCCGCGCCTACGCCAAGATGCTGCGCGCGGTGACCGGCCAGGGCGCCACGATCGTGCTGTCGGACGACCCGACCGCGTCCAAGAAGATCAAGGCGTTCGGCGAGACCGACGACCGCTGGATGGTCGCGGTCCGCATGGTGTCCGAGGGCGTCGACATCCCGCGCCTGTGCGTCGGCGTCTACGCCACCTCCACCAGCACGCCGCTGTTCTTCGCGCAGGCCATCGGCCGCTTCGTCCGCGCCCGCAAGCGCGGCGAGACCGCGTCGGTGTTCCTGCCGTCGGTGCCGACGCTGATGGGCCACGCCTCCGAGATGGAGGAGGAGCGCGACCACGTCCTCGACCGCCCCGTCCGCGAGGACGGCCTCGACGACGATCTGCTCGCCGAGGCCAACCGCGAGAAGGACACGCCCGACGTCGGCGAGGAGCTGCCGTTCGAGACGGTGGAGGCGTCCGCGACATTCGACCGCGTGCTCTACGACGGCGGCGAGTTCGGCATGAACGCCGAGCCGGGGTCGGCTGAGGAGGAGGAGTTCCTCGGCATCCCCGGCCTGCTGGAGCCCGACCAGGTGTCGGCGCTGCTGCGCAAGCGGCAGGCCGAGCAGATCGCCAACGAGCGCCGGCGCAAGACCGGCGACCCCCGCGCCGACCGCACCGCCGCCGAGGACATAGCGACCCTGCGCCGCGAGCTGAACGGCCTGGTCAACGCCTGGAACCACCGGACGGGCCAGCCGCAGGGAGTCATCCACAACGAGCTGCGCCGCTCCTGCGGCGGCCCGCCCGTCCCCCAGGCGAGCGCCGAGGAGATCCGCGAGCGCATAGCCAAGATCCGTGAATGGGCCGCCAAGCGCCGCCACTGAGGCCTCACCGCCGCGCCTGAGCCCGCCGCAGAGCCTGCGGCCCCCCGCGTGCCCAGGCGATCCCGGAGGGCGCCCGCCACGCGCTGAGGGCCGTCGCAGGGGGTGCCGCATCGCCCCTGCGACCCGGTAGGCCCACCGCCCGCCAGCAGTACAGGCGGGCATAGGCGCTGTGGGGGTATCGGGCGTGGGTTGCCGCTTAAGATCGTGCGATGACGTTCGCGGCGCGCTGGGTTCGGTTGCTGATGGTCGTATCGGCGGCCGGTCTCGCCGGAGCGGCATATGCGATCCGCGCGGTGGGAGACGGGCCGATCGACCAGTATTCCGGTGCCGCCTTGTCCGCGGCCATCGTCTACACGATTGTGCTCTTCATACGGCCGCGGATTTCTCCATTGCCCGCCGCCGGCGCCGCGGTCGCATACTGCTGGTTCATCGAGTTTGCGCAGCTCACCCCCTTGCCCGGCGAAATCTCCCAACGCAGCTGGTTCGCGCGCCAACTGCTGGGCGCCCAGTTCGATCTCGTCGACGTGGCCTGGTATCCCGTAGGCGTCATTCCCATGGTCGTCGCGCATTGGTTGCTTCGTAACAGCGCATCTAGGCGACCGAACTCGCCGCCCGCTGAGGCTTAGCCGCGCACTTCACCTCGCCGCTCCTTCGGGCGAGCGCCGCCGGGCAAGGACGGGGACCTGGCTCGGCCAGGCCCCCGTCAACGATGCGAAGAGGCGCGAGCCTCCTCACACGAGGCCGCCCTGTCAGGCGACCCGGTTGCTCCTGGAACGGGAACGAATGAGGCGGACCTCGATCCAGATGGTGAACGCGCCGCCCGCGATGGCGCCGAGTGCCACGCAGCCGGCGCCGATGGCCACGCCGAGGCTCAGGGGGACGGACCCCCCGATGACGAAGCCGAGGATGATCCCGACCAGGGCGCCGAAGACGCCGCCGATCAAGGGCCAGACGGCGAGGCCCGCGGCGTTCCTGACACGGAGTTCGAAGTTGGCGAAGTCTCCAGTGATCATGAGAACCCTCCGGTTGTGAGTCGCACCTCTCGTGAGGTGAGGTGCCTACCGGGCACTGTCCGTGACGAGGCGCACCGTGCAAGCCGGTGAGGACGCGTCCCCGCCATGCCTCGTCCGCGGAGGTGCTGGCCGATCACGCCCAGCCCGCCCACCGCGACCGGTGGCGGTCAGGGGGAGGTGGGGGACAGGTCCAGGGCCTTGAGGATGTGGGTGACCGTTTCCTCCGGGGTGCCCGTGATGGGGGCGGTGACGATGTTCTCGTCGGGGCCCGGGGGTTCGAGGTCGGCGAACTGCGAGTCGAGGAGTTCGGCCTTGAAGAAGTGGCCCTTGCGGGAGCGCATGCGGGCGGCGATCGTGTCGCGGTCGCCGTTCAGGAGGACCAGGCGGACGCCCGCGTGGCCGTCGAGCAGCATGTCGCGGTACCCGCGTTTCAGGGCGGAGCAGGTGACGACGCCGGGGCGGCCGGTGGCGACGCGGTCGGCGATCCACGCGGCGATGGCGCGCAGCCAGGGGAGGCGGTCCTCGTCGGTGAGGGGCCGGCCCGCGCGCATCTTGGCGACGTTGGCCTCGGAGTGGAACGCGTCGGCCTCGGCGTACTCCCAGCCGAGGCGTTCGGCGAGGAGCGTGCCGATGGTGGTCTTGCCGCTGCCGGACACGCCGGCGACCAGGATGACCGTGGGCCCGGCCGCGTTCGGGGGAGGAGGCGGGGGCATGGTCAGGCGGTGACCACCGGGGCGCCGGACAGGACGATGCCCTCCTGGCCGAGCTCGTCCAGCGCCTTGTCGACGGTGGTCTTGCTCACACCGGCCGTCAGGTCCAGCAGGACGGTGGTGCGCAGGCCCGCGCGGACGGCGTCCACGGCGGTCGCCCGGACGCAGTGGTCGGTGGCGATGCCGACGACGTCGACGGCGTCGACGCCGCGGGCGGCGAGCCAGTCGGCGAGCGGGGTCTCGTCGTCGGAGAACCCCTCGAACCCGCTGTAGGCGGCGGTCTCGCGGCCCTTGCTGAACACGGCCTCGATGGGGGCGAGGGCGAGGTTGGGGTGGAAGTCGGCGCCGGGGGTGCCGATCACGCAGTGCGGCGGCCAGGTGTCGGCGAAGTCCGGTTCGGCGGAGAAGTGGCCGCCCGGGTCGAGGTGGAAGTCGCGGGTCGCCACGATGTGCGCGTACTCGGACCGGTGCGCGGCCACGTACTCGGAGATCGCGGTCGCCACGGCGGCGCCCCCGCCGACCGCGAGCGACCCGCCCTCGCAGAAGTCGTTCTGCACGTCCACGATGATCAGAGCCTTCTTGCCCATGACCGCTGCTCCCTCTACCGGTTGCCCCACCGGCTCTGCACCGACCGTACCCCAGGCTCGTTCCCCCACGCCGGACGGCTCAACGGCGTGGCCCGCCGTTGACGAACTCGGTCGGGACGGCGGGCTCTCCCCGGGAGAGCCGGCGCGCCGTGGGGGGCAGTTCGGCGACCGAGCGGGCGTGGCGCTCCCTGGCGTCGCGGAGCGCCTCGCGGCCGACGACCTCGCCGTCCCGCACCAGCGGCACCTGGAGGACGCGGTCGTGGGGGCCGGGCGTCGGCTCGGTGGTGAACACGGTCTCGGCGTAGGCGACGCCGTGCCCGTCGACGCGGCGGACGGCGGTCTTGCGCCCGCCGCGGCTCGGCTTGCCCGTCGAGCGCTTGGCGACCGGCCGCATGGGCGCGTCCTCCCGCGGGCCGTCCGCCCGCGCGACGAGCTTGTAGACGAGCGACGCCGTGGGGGCGCCGGAACCGGTCACCAGGGACGTCCCCACGCCGTACCCGTCCACGGGCGCCGCGCCGAGCGCCGCGATGCCGTACTCGTCGAGGTCGCCGGTCACCACGATGCGCGTGCCGTGCGCGCCGAGGGAGTCGAGCTGCTCGCGGACGCGCCGCGCCACCACGCCGAGGTCGCCGCTGTCGATCCGGACGGCGCCGAGGTCCGGTCCCGCGAGCTCCACCGCCGTCCGGACGGCCCGCTCGACGTCGTAGGTGTCGACGAGCAGCGTCGTGCCGTCGCCCAGGGCCGCGAGCTGCGCCTCGAACGCGTGCCGCTCGCTGTCGTGCAGGAGGGTGAAGGAGTGCGCGCTCGTCCCGGCGGTCGGGACGCCGTAGAGCCGTCCCGCCTCCAGGTTGGAGGTGGTGGTGAACCCGGCGATGTAGGCGGCGCGGGCGGCGGCCACGGCGGCGCGCTCGTGGGTCCGCCGCGACCCCATCTCGATGATCGGGCGGTCCTGCGCGGCCTGCACCATCCGGGACGCGGCGGACGCGATCGCGCAGTCGTGGTTGAGGATCGACAGGGCGAGGGTCTCCAGCAGGACGGCCTCCCCGAACGTCCCCTCGACCATCAGGATCGGCGAGTCGGGGAAGTAGCACTCGCCCTCGGCGTAGCCCCAGACGTTCCCGGTGAAGCGGTACTTCTCCAGCCAGCGCAGCGTGGGCTCGTCCACGATGCGGTTCTCGCTGAGGAACTCCAGTTCGGAGTCGCCGAACCGGAACGCCTCGATGGCGTCCAGGAGCCGCCCGGTGCCCGCGACGACCCCGTACCGGCGGCCGGCGGGAAGGCTCCGCGCGAACACCTCGAAGACCGCGCGGCGGCCGTCCGTCCCGCTGCGCAGGGCGGCCTGCAGCATGGTCAGCTCGTACTGGTCGGTCAGCAGGGCCGTGCCGTCACCAAGGTCCACAAGTGGAACTTTAGGGCCGAGTGCGGGCACCATGGTGACGCGGGCCGTCACACGCGGCGGGGACGAGGCGCATAGCATCGGATGCGGCGGGCGGCCGCGTCCTCCAGGGCGGGACCCCGCGCGAGAGAGAGGAGGAGGCCCGGCCAATGAGCGCCATGAGCACGGCGCCCGCACCGGTGGAGCTGGAGCGGCCGGACGCGGCGGAGGACGTGAGCGCCGACCGGCCCTGGCTGGCGATCGTCTGGAACGACCCGATCAATCTGATGTCGTACGTCACGTACGTGTTCCAGGCCGTCTTCGGCTACCCCAAGTCCAAGGCCGAGAAGCTGATGCTCGACGTGCACCACAAGGGCCGCGCCGTGGTGGCCAACGGCACCCGCGAGGAGATGGAGCGGGACGTGGAGATCCTGCACTCCTACGGCCTGTGGGCGACCGTGAAACGGGACGACTGAGCCGATGAGCCATGTGAAGAAGAGACGCGACGGCTTCCGGGTGCGGCTGGAGCCGGAGGAGACGGCGCTGCTGCGCGCCCTCATGGAGCAGATGCTCGCCCTCCTCGGGGAGGAGTCCGGCGAGGGAGGCGAGCTGGCGTCCCTCGGCATCGCCGAGAACGCCACGAAGTCGGACGACCCGGTCCTCGCGCGGCTGTTCCCGGACGCCTACCGCGACGACGGCGAGGCCGCCGGGGAGTTCCGCCGCTACACCGAGATGGGCCTGCGCGACGGCAAGCGCGAGGCGGCCCGGGCGGTCCTCGGGGCGCTGGGCGAGGGCGGTACCGACACGGTCCTCGACGAGAAGCGGATGCAGGAGTGGCTGCGGGCGCTGAACGACGTGCGGCTGGCGCTCGGCACCCGGCTCGACATCACCGACGACTGGTACGAGGAGGCGGGCGGCATAGACCCGCGCGACCCGCGCGCCCCCATGTTCGCCGCCTACGACTGGCTGACGATGCTGCAGGACGGTCTCGTCCGCGCCCTGGAGTAGGCGCCGCCTAAGCTTGCGGCCATGCTGACGATTGAACGGGCCCTGGTCGACCAGATCATCGCGCACGCGCGCGCGGACCACCCCGACGAGGCGTGCGGCATCATCGCGGGCCCGGTCGGCTCCGACCGGCCCGTCCGGTTCGTCGCGATGGTCAACGCCGAGCGCTCCCCGACGTTCTACCGGTTCGACTCCCAGGAGCAGCTGAAGGTGTGGCGGGAGATGGACGACCGGGACGAGGAGCCCGTCGTGATCTACCACTCCCACACCGCGACCGAGGCCTACCCCTCCCGCACCGACATCTCCTACGCGTCCGAGCCGAACGCGCACTACGTCCTCGTCTCGACCCGCGAGGAGGGCGAGACGGAGTTCCGCTCGTTCCGCATCGTGGACGGCGAGGTCACCGAGGAGGAGGTCGCCGTCGTCGAGGGATCCTGACGGCGGGACACGCGGCGCCGGAGGGGCGGAGGCGGGCGGGATCGGCGGCCTCGCGGCCGGTAAACTGGTCGACATGTGGACGAGCGGGCATGGGACGGGCGGCGCCGGGCGCCGCGCCGGGGCCCCAGCGGTGCCGCCCGTGCAGAGCTTCCTGTTCGGGCACTCGCGCGCCGAGGTCGTCTACGACTGTCGCTGACGCGCTGATCACGCCTGGAATCATCCCGTCGCCCGCCCGGTTCCACCACCAGGGGCGGGCAGTCCCGTACGACGTTTAAGGAGATCATCGCGATGGCGATCGAGGTCCGGATCCCGACGATCCTGCGCAACCTCACCGACGGCGCCAAGGCCGTCGAGGGCAAGGGCGGCACGCTCGACGAGCTGTTCGCCGACCTGGACACCCGGCACGCCGGCCTGCGCGACCGGCTCGTGGACGACAAGGGCCTGCGCAAGTTCGTCAACGTCTACCTGAACGACGAGGACGTGCGCTTCCTCGGCGGGCTGGAGACGGAGGTCGCCGACGGCGACAGCGTCACGATCCTGCCGGCCGTCGCCGGCGGCTGAGCCGGTCGGGACGAGCGCCACATGCGATTCGACTCACTGCTGGACTCGCTCGGCGGCACCCCGCTGGTCGGGCTGCCGCGGCTGTCGCCGAGCGAGGACGTGCGGCTCTGGGCCAAGCTGGAGGACCGCAACCCCACCGGATCGGTGAAGGACCGGCCCGCCTTCCACATGATCGAGAAGGCGGAGAAGGAGGGGCTGCTGACGCCCGGCTGCACGATCCTGGAGCCGACGTCCGGCAACACGGGCATCTCGCTGGCCATGGTCGCCAAGCTGCGCGGCTACTCGATGGTGTGCGTGATGCCGGAGAACACCTCGGCCGAGCGCCGCCAGCTCCTGGAGATGTGGGGCGCGCGGATCATCTCCTCCCCGGCGGCGGGCGGCTCGAACGAGGCCGTGCGGGTGGCCAAGGGCCTGGCGAAGGAGAACCCCGACTGGGTGATGCTGTACCAGTACGGCAACGAGGCCAACGCGCTCGCGCACTACGAGACGACCGGCCCGGAGATCCTCGCCGACCTGCCGTCGGTGACGCACTTCGTCGCCGGGCTGGGCACGACGGGGACGCTGATGGGCGTCGGCCGGTTCCTGCGCGAGCGGGTCCCGGACATCAAGATCGTCGCAGCGGAGCCGCGGTACGGGGAGCTGGTGTACGGGCTGCGCAACATCGACGAGGGCTTCATCCCCGAGCTGTACGACGACTCCGTGCTGACGACCCGGTTCTCGGTCGGGTCGCTGGACGCGCTGCGCCGTACCCGCGAGCTGCTGGAGCAGGAGGGCATCTTCGCGGGGATCTCGACCGGCGGGGCGCTGCACGCGGCGATCGGGATGGCGAACAAGGCGGTGAAGGCCGGGGAGCGCGCCGACATCGTGTTCGTCGTCGCCGACGGCGGCTGGAAGTACCTGTCGACCGGCGCGTACGGCGGCACCCTGGAGGAGGCCGAGGCCCGGCTCGAAGGCCAGCTCTGGGCCTGACGGGCCGCGGCCGCCACTTGCGGGCCGGGTAACGCGAGGTCGCCGAACCGGACGAGCCCTCTCCAGGCACGATGTGCGACCACACCCGCCCCGCCTGCCCCCTGGATCCACCGGAGCGAGCCCTGCCAGGGGTTGTCGGCAACGGCTCAATCAACGATGATGGACAGAAGGGGCATGACCTCCCCCAAAGATCATGAAGTCCCCGCAAACTTCGTGATTCCGGACGGTCGCGCCCTCACATCGGCATTCATCCCCCCAGAGCCGGACACCGAGGCCTGAACTTCGAGAACGCGGGCCCCTGCCGTCCAGCGGTCGGTAGATGAATGACCAGCGGACCGCCCAAGCGGAGGAGGTGGCGGCGTGACCCACCGCGACGCACTGGCCTTCCTGGTCAACAGCTTAATTGGGTAACCGCAGGCTTCCTGTAACGAGATCATCGCCTGGATCGCAGGTGCGTTGCACCGTGCGGTCAGTCGAATGCGCCTCGACTCCTGGGTTTCGACGTTCGGAATCGGAAACATCACGATCGTTTTTGTGTCACATTCTTTCGAGGGGCCATCATGCATTCCGCCCTCGCAGCAATCGCCCAGCGATTCCCTTCACAGCCCAGCCCCTACGGACCCGATGCCGAGCGGGAGGTGCGCGGCTTCGCGCGCCGTCACGGCCTTCTGAGCACGCCGGCGGCGATGCGCCATTACGATCGGTCGAACTTCGGCGATCTCGCCGCCCGCGTCTATCCGCACTCGAGTCGCACCACGCTCACACTGCTGGCCGAATGGCTCCTCACCTGGGCGATCTTCGACGATCAGCTGGAACAACTGCCCCTGGAGAACCCGGCCGCCTTCGAAAACGCCAGTGCGGCGCTGCTCTCGACACTGTCGACGGATTCGGCCGCCGCGACGCAGGCGGTTGCTCATTTGCAGCCGTTCGGCGCCGCATTCCTTGAAGTCTGGCACCAGATGGCCGCTGCGCGGTCCATCGACTGGCGGCGGCGGTACGTGTCCACGGTGGCCGACTACCTGGACGGCTGCCGTTGGGAGGCGGCCATGCGCCAGGCCGAGAGGCCGCCCGACGTCGCGACCTTCATCGAACGCCGTAGGGCGTACGGCGGAATCAAGGAGGCGATGGCGCTGGTGGAAGTGAGCCGAGACTTCGAGCTGCCGGTCACGCTCCATGAAGACCCCTACGTGGTCCGACTGATGGATGCACTGGGTGACATCGCTCTTTGGGGAAACGACGTCTTCTCCTTCGAGGTGGACGTGCAGGAACGCACGCCGAACCTCATCGTCGTGCTCCATGCCGAGCGCGGCGGCACAATGGACGCCTGCCGGAACCAGGTTATCGACATGGTTTCCGCGCGGGTGGCCGACTTCGAAAGATCCCGTTCCGGCCTCGACCAGTGGCGAACTCACCGCGGAATCCCCAATGAGAAGGCCCTTGACCTTCGCAAATTCATCCAGGGAATGCATGAGTGGATCAGCGGCAGCTTCGCCTGGTCCACCGACAACGAACGCTATGCACAGGCACGCTTTGGCGCGGACAGCATTCAACCGAATGCGCTCGCGAGCCTTGGCCTGAAACGGCAGGACGCAGGCGCCCAGGTCGCTGCGGAGCAATCATGAACGCCGTGGCCGCACCGCCGGGAAAGCTGCGCCAGCTCGCCAACCTTGCCTCCTTCGTTCGAGATCCTCTGGCATATCTTTCCCGTGAGTCGGCCGGCGCTCCGGTCAGCCGGATCAACCTGCCCGGGCCCTCGGTGTTCGTGGTCAACGATGTGGAACTGATCCGCCGCATACTGATCCGTGATGTCGCGCATTTCGACAAGGGTGCCCAATATGACAGGCTCCGACCGTTGCTGGGCGATGCCGTCTCCCTCGCCAGAGGCCCGGCGCACAGAGATCGTCGCCGTCTGCTTCAGCCCGTCTTCCGTCACGACCGGGTGGACTCGTACACCACTTTGATGCGAGCGGCGACGTTGGAAGCCATCGATGGCTGGAAAGACGGCGAGATCGTCGCCGTCGATGATGCCATGCGCAGCATCTCCCTGAACGTCGCCACACGAACCCTCTGTTCGACAGTTCCAGGAGAACGGACCACCCTGACCGTTCAGCAGGATCTGCCACGGATTCTCAACGGTCTGACGTGGCGAGCCTTGAACCCGTTTCCCGTACTGGAGCGAATACCGCTTCCCGCGAACCAGGAGTTCGGTCGTGCGACCCGTCGGCTGCGCACGGGCATCGCCGAACTGGTGGCGAAGCGCTCGCGCCAGGATCGATCTGGCGACGACCTGATCCACCTTCTCATTCGCGCCTACGGCGACGATGCGGAGGCACAGGCGCGGGTCTGTGACGATGCGATCAATCTACTGCTCGCCGGCACCGAGACCACCGGCAACGCTCTGTGCTGGGTCTGGCACCTGCTCGCCGGGCACCCGCAGGTCGAAGCCAGGGTCCACCTCGCGGCCACCGAAGGAGACGGCGAGTACCTCGGGTGGGTGGTCAAGGAGGCGCTGAGAATCTACCCACCGGCGTGGCTCATTCCCCGTCGCGTCGTGAAGGCTCTCAACCTGGGGCCTTGTGAACTTCCCGTCGGATCCCTCGTGTTCTTCAGCCCGTACCTGCTTCATCGTTCTCCGGAGATCTATGAATCAGCTGATGCTTTCCGTCCTGAACGGTGGGAGCCCGGGGCGTCTCCGGCACCCTCTCCGCACGCGTTTCTCACGTTCGGCGCAGGACCGCACAACTGTATCGGCGCCAGATTCGCCACTACCGAAATGATCGCGGTCGTCCAGACCATCGCTGAACGCTATCGCCTTCTCCCGGCGGGCGAGACGGCGGTGCGTCCTTCGGCGACCCTTGTGCCCACCAGGCTTCACATGAGGGTGGAGCGTCGACAGGCGCAGGGGCGACAGAACGAAACAGGGCCCTGCGGAAACTGAACGCTGACTGATAAGGCGCGCCAGTTCGCGGCCGGTAATCGCCGGCGCCGGGCCGCGATACCGTTTTACTGCGCTGCACGAGGTTCGGACTCTGCCCGGCGAGGACGGCCAGGTTCACGCACGCTCCAGGCGGCCGGGGTAGAGTGCGTACTCGAACGTGATTCTAGAATCGTCCCGGGAGAGTGCGGATGAGCGGGTTCGGGGACTCCACGGCGGTGAAGCCCGTCGGTGAGGGCCGGTACGAGGCCGTCCTGGACGGCGGCTACGGCATCGCCCAGGCGCTGAACGGCGGCTACCTGATGGCCGTGCTCGCCCGCGCCGCCGTGGACGCCTCGCCGCACGAGCACCCGGTCTCGACCGCGGCGAACTTCCACCGCGTCGCCAAGGCCGGCCCCGCCGAGCTGGTCGTCGACTCCCGCAAGGTGGGGCGCACGGCCGCCTCGTCGTTCGTCACCCTCGTCCAGGACGGCCGTCCCGTCGTGGACGCCCTGATCACCACCGGCACGCTCGACCCGTCCGCCGAGCCCGACTTCGCCGCGGGGCCGCCCGCCGCGCTGCCGCCGCTGGAGGAGTGCACGGGATTCCGGCCGCCCGCCGCCACCGGCGGCGGGTTCGCCGACCAGGTCGACATGCGCTTCGACCCCGAGACGATGGGCTGGCTGGACGGGCGGCCGAGCGGGCGCCCGGACATCCGCGCCTGGTTCCGGCACGGCTGCGGCCAGGAGCCCGACGGCTACTCCCTGGCCCTCGCCGTGGACGCGCTGCCGCCCGTGGCGCTCAACCTCGGCGCGCAGGGCTGGGCCCCGACCGTCGAGCTGACCTGGCACATGCGGGCCGTCCCGGCGCCCGGGTGGCTCGCCGTGCACGGCACCGGACGGCTCCTCGCCGGCGGCTGGTTCGACGAGGAGGTCGAGGTGTGGGACGCCGCCGGGCGCCTCGTGGCACAGAGCCGGCAGATCGCCCGCGTCCCCCTCGCCCGCTCCTAGCCGGCGCGGCGCACCGGCGTTTCGGACCGCCGAACCACCGGATCATGCGCCGGCGGCGTGAGCTGGACGGTTTTCCAGCGTGTGACGGTGTGATGTCCAACGCATGACACACCCGGGCGGGGCCATGTCGCCTAGCCTTGTGCACCATGTCAGATCCATCCCGGGGGGACGGCCTCCCCGACGCGCCCATCGGGATCTTCGACAGCGGTTTCGGGGGCCTCACGGTGGCTCGCGCCATCCTCGACCAGCTGCCGAACGAGCCGATCGTCTACCTCGGCGACTCGGGCCGCCAGCCGTACGGCCCGCGCCCGATCGCCCAGGTCCGCGCGTTCGCGCTGGAGATGCTGGACGAGCTGGTCGACGAGGGCGTGAAGATGCTGGTGATCGCCTGCAACAGCGCCAGCTCGGCGATGCTGCGCGACGCCCGCGAACGCTACGACGTCCCGGTCGTGGAGGTCATCAACCCCGCGACCAGGCGCGCGGCGCGCGCCACCTCCAACGGGCGGGTCGGCCTCATCGCCACCGAGGCCACCGTGAACAGCCGCGCCTACGAGGACGCGTTCGCCGCCGCGCCGCACATCGAGCTGGTCAGCGCCGCCTGCCCCCGCTTCGTCGACTTCGTCGAGGCGGGCGTGACGATGGGCGACGACCTCCTCGACGCCGCCCGCGAGTACCTGGGCCCGATCGTGGACGCGGGCTGCGACACCCTGATCCTCGGCTGCACGCACTACCCGCTTCTGACCGGCGTCATCTCGTATGTGGTCGGAGACGGGGTCACACTGGTCTCAAGCGCCGACGAGACCGCCAAGGACGTGTACCGAGTGCTGCACGATCGGGGACTGGCCCGCGCCGAGGCGACGCCCCGGCCGCGGCACCGGTTCCGCGCCACCGGCGACCCCGCCGTGTTCGCCGAGCTCGGCCGACGCTTCCTCGGGCCGGAGATCGGTTCGGTGGAGAGCACGTTGAGCAAGGCTTTGACGACCTGATTCCTCGGACCGCGGAGGAGGAGTGAGCGTGCGGGTCACTGTGATCGGCTGTTCCGGCAGTTTCCCAGGGCCGGACAGCCCCGCGTCCAGCTATCTGGTCGAGGCGGACGGCTTCTCCATGCTCGTCGACATCGGCAACGGCGCGATCGGGAGCCTCCAGCGCTTCCACGGCCTGCTGGACATCGACGCCATCTGCATCTCGCACCTGCATCCCGACCACTGCCTCGACCTCACCGTCTACTGGATCGCGCGGACGTACTGCCCGGACGGCCCGGCGCCGCGCATCCCGGTGTACGGCCCCCGCGACACCGCGGACCACATGATCAAGGCGTACGAGCTGGAACCGAACCCGGAGATGACCGCCACCTTCGACTTCCGTCCGCTGGAGCCGGGGCCGGTGCCCATCGGCCCCTTCACGGTCACCACCGCGCTGATGAACCACCCGGTCGAGGCGTACGGCCTGCGGATCGAGCACGGCGGCAGCGTCATGACCTACTCCGGCGACACCGGCCACAGCGACGACCTGGTCCGGCTGGCCCGCGACTCCGACCTGTTCCTCTGCGAGGCGGGGTTCGCCGACCGCCCGGACCTGCCGCCGGACATGCACCTGACGGGACGGGAGGCCGGCGAGCACGCCGAGCGGGCCGGGGTCGGGCGGCTGGTCCTGACGCACCTGCTGCCGTGGAACGACCCGTCCGAGACGCTCTCCGAGGCGAAGGCCAGCGGGTTCCGCGGCCCGGTCGAGCTGGCCGAGGTAGGCGCCGTCTACGAGTTCTGAGGGGCCGCCGCTCCCGGGGCCGTCCGCTTCCGGGGCCCGCCGCGGTGAGTGCGGCGTCACCGGCGGTAGGCCGGGTCCGGCGGGGGCCCGCCCGCTAGGGTGGGCGCATGGCTCGCCCCGATGATCGTGCACCCGACCGGCTCCGTCCCGTCCGCATCCAGCGCGGATGGCTCGACCACGCGGAAGGGTCGGTGCTCGTCGAGTTCGGCGCGACCCGGGTGCTGTGCGCCGCGTCCGTGCAGGACTCGGTGCCCCGCTGGCGGCGCGACAGCGGCCTCGGCTGGGTCACCGCCGAGTACGCGATGCTGCCGCGCGCGACGAACACCCGCAACGACCGCGAGTCCGTCAAGGGCCGGATCGGCGGGCGCACCCACGAGATCTCCCGGCTGATCGGCCGGTCGATCCGGGCGTGCCTGGACCTCAAGGCGCTCGGCGAGAACACCGTCCAGCTCGACTGCGACGTCCTGCAGGCCGACGGCGGCACCCGCACCGCCGCGATCACCGGCGCCTACGTCGCGCTGGCCGACGCGGTGAGCTGGATGCGCGAGCGCCGCCTGCTCCGGGGGGACCCGCTCATCACCTCGGTCTCGGCGGTCAGCGTCGGCGTCGTGGACGGCGAGCCCCGCCTCGATCTCTGCTACGAAGAGGACTCGGCCGCCGGGACCGACATGAACGTCGTCTGCACCGGCGACGGCCGGTTCGTCGAGGTGCAGGGCACCGCCGAGGGCGCCCCGTTCGACCGGGCGGAGCTGGACGAGCTGCTCGACCTCGGCGCCGCCGGCTGCGCCGAGCTGACCCGCATCCAGAACGAGGCCCTCGGCCGATGAGCCGGATCGTCCTCGCCACCCGCAACCAGGGCAAGGTCGCCGAGCTGCACCGGATCCTCGGCGACCTCGACGTCGTCGGCCTCGACGCCTTCCCCGGCGCCCCCGACGTGCCCGAGACCGAGCTGACCTTCGAGGGCAACGCGCTGCTGAAGGCCCGCGCGATCGCCGCGTTCACCGGGCTGCCCGCCGTCGCCGACGACTCCGGCCTGTGCGTGGACGCGCTGAACGGCATGCCCGGCGTGCTGTCGGCCCGCTGGTCGGGACGGTTCGGCGCCGGCGACCAGGACGCCGCCAACCTGCGGCTCGTCCTCGACCAGCTCGCCGACGTGGCCGACGACCGGCGCGGCGGCTCGTTCGTGTGCGCGGCCGCGCTGGTCGTCCCGGGCGGCGCCGAGCACTGCGTCGAGGGCCGGATGCACGGCACCGTCATCCGGGAGCCGCGCGGCGCCGGCGGCTTCGGCTACGACCCGATCTTCCTTCCGGAGGGCGGGACCCGCACGACCGCGGAGCTGGCGCCCGCCGAGAAGGACGCGATCAGCCATCGCGGCCGCGCCTTCCGCGCGCTCGCCGAGATCGTCCCCGACGCCCTCCGGGCCGCCGGCCTGGCCTGACCCCCGCCGCGGGGGCGGTCAGCCGCAGCGCAGGCGGACGAAGGTGCCGTCCCAGCCGGCGCGCAGCTCCATCAGGTCGACCAGGAGGCGGACGGTCCACAGGCCGAAGCCGCGCTGGAGGGCGGAGTCGGGCGGGATGAAGCCGGTCAGCGGGTCGGGCCCGGGGCGCCAGAAGCCGTGGTCGCCGATCTCGCAGACGAGGTCGGCGCCGTCCTGCCACGTCCAGAGCCCGATCGGCGGAGTGCCGTGCTGGAGCGCGTTCGCGGCGACCTCGTTGGCGGCGGTGACGAGGTTCTGCGCCTTCTGCTTGGCCAGGCCGTGCCTGAGGGCGCGCTCGCCGACGAACCTGCGCAGCGCGTGCAGGTCGTCGCCGTCGATGGAGAAGTACTCGGCGCCGGCCGGGCGGTCGGAGCGGAGCCGGCCGTCGCAACTGGACCCGAACCTCACCGGGTCGATGTAGTCGCCGTTCTCGCCGTCGTGCCCCGGGGCGAGCAGCAGGGGATGGGTGCGGCGCGCCTCGTCGAGGATGCGGGGCGGCAGCTCCTCGGCGTCGTAGGGGCACAGGGCCCGCGCTCCCGAGTCGCCGAAGACCACGTTGATGAGGGACTCGTACCGGACCCATTCGAGCGTCTGGCGCTCGTCCCACCCGTGCCAGAGCGGCTCGGCGAGCGCGCAGACGGTGCGCGGGGCGCTCTGCTTCACGATGGTCTGGTAGTCGCGCAGCGTGTGGACGGGGTGCTTGTAGAAGCCGGCGGAGTCGAAGTAGGTGACCGCGTCGCCGTGCGGGGCGAGGACGTCCCGCAGGGCGGTCAGGTTGGGCTCGCAGGCGACGGCGATCACGACCTGGCCGCGCTGGACGCCCGATTCGAGGTAGGGCACGGTGACGGACAGGAAGTCCTCGGTGCCCCGGTACATGAACGCCTTGTGCTCCAGTGCCATCAGGCGATGCCCTCCGTCTCCGCGAGCCGCCGCCCGCGGGCG
The DNA here is from genome assembly GCF_040492065.1 of Actinomadura sp. NPDC000929. Classification (NCBI taxonomy): domain Bacteria; kingdom Bacillati; phylum Actinomycetota; class Actinomycetes; order Streptosporangiales; family Thermomonosporaceae; genus Actinomadura; species Actinomadura sp. NPDC000929. The sequence goes on from NZ_JBEUPA010000119.1 coordinate 23,435, forward strand.
AGGCCGGGCAGCCGGTGCCAGCCGACCATGTCGATGACGCTCTCGACGTCGGGCGACAGGTGGTCGAGGATCAGCGCGGCGTCGGCGGGCAGCCGGGTGGCGTGCTTGGCCAGCAGGTGCAGCCCGCCGAGGTCGATGAACCCGAGCCGGGACAGGTCGAGGTGGACGCTGCGTCCGGGCCGCAGCCGGCGGAGCTGCTCGGCGAACACCGAGTGCCGCGCGGCGTCCAGCTCGCCCTCGACGCGGAGCCCGTCGGGCTCGAACGTGCGCACGATCTTCAGTATCCCGTCGTCGAATTCGGGGTTCACTTCCACGAGGACCTCGTGTGTGTCGCGGAGGGCGGCGAGCGCGGCGGGCGGACACGAGCGCCGGTCGACCTGGCAGATGGCCATCGCCATGGTGCTCGGCGAGACGGTGTCGCCGACGCGGTGCTCGCAGCCGAGCATCGGGCCGAGGTCGGGCCCGCCGGGCCCGTTCAGCAGCCAGCTGTGGTCGGTGGTGAGGCGCACGGCGCGGAAGCCCTGCCCGAACGCGGCGCCGAGCTCGCGGGCGACGGTGTCGGCCATCCGGGCCGGTTCGAACGAGCCGCGGCGGTCGAGGCACGCCTCCCGCGGCGGGATGACCCGCAGCTGGCCCGACCTGACGAGGGCGTCCACGTCGATCGGCCGCCCCGGGCCGAGGCCGGGCAGCCGCTCGACCGGGACGTCGGTGACGTACACGACCTTCTCGGTGGTCTCCAGACCCTCCCGGACGAAGGGCCCGATGACGCGGTCGCGCTCCTCCTGACTGCTGTAGGCCAGCCAGCCGTGATCTCCGGGACGGAGTTCGCTTACGGGGCGTTCGGCGAACCAGGATGTGTCCATGGCCTGCCCATCGGTGTGAGGCGGATCTGTTCAGCGTACGCCGGTCCGGTGCCTTTGGAAGCCCAACGCATGGAGTTCCTCACGCTCCGTCCGAGCCGCCGCGGCCGCCTCGCCGGTTCGCCGTGGTCGCGCCCGGCAGGGCGATGAGCAGCCGCACGGCGGTCCCGTTCCGGCCCGTCCGGATCTGGACGAAGGAGCACAGCAGGCGCACCGCCCACAGCCCGAACCCGTCGCCGGGCGGACCGCCGTCCGGCTTCGGCGGGACGAGGCCGAACCCGCCGCCCGGCTCCCACCGCCCCCCGTCGGTGACCTCGCAGACCAGGGCGGCGGCGCCGGGCGAGGCGTCGGTCCACATGCGCAGGACGACGGGCGGCTCGCCGTGCCGGAACGCGTTCGTGACCACCTCGGTGACCGCGACCAGGAGCCGCTGCCTCTCGCCGTCCGGCAGCGGTGTGCGCCGCGCGAAGTCGGTGACCCACACGCGGAGCCAGTACAGGTCGGGGCGCTCGATCTCCAGGGTCTCGGCGCCGTCCGGCGGCGGGGGCAGCGCCTCGCCGTCGCACCGGGCGCAGTACGCCGCGGGGCTCAGGAAGCCGGGGTTGGGGAGGGCCCGCGCGCCGCGCACGGTCTCGGGGTGCGTCCTGCGCCCGGCCGCGACGACGGACGCGGGGAGCGACGCCGCGTAGGGGCACATGATCGCGGCGCCGGTGCCGCGGAACGCCTCGTTCAGCACGGCCTCGGTCCGCTGCCACTCGACGACCTCCAGCGGCGGCCGCGTCGCCCAGACGGGCTCGCCGAGGACGCGCAGCCGGCGTCCGCGCCGCGCGGTCTCGAAGGCGTCGCCCACGCAGTCCGCCAGCGTGCGGGACGGGTGCGCGTACCAGGCGGCGGCCTCGGTGAACTCGACGCCCGCCGCGGCGGGTCCGAGGGCGTCGCGCAGCAGCGCCTCGCGGCCGGGCCCGCAGACCGCGAGGACGCGGTCGCCCGCGTCGAGGCCGGCGCGCAGGAACGGCACCGCGCCGCCGAGGAACTCCTCCGCCCCGGAGAAGGGCAGCAGGCGGTGCGTGAATCCGGCGCCCGGGGAGCCGGGGCTCCCGGGGGCGGCGCTCACGAGGGGACCGCCAGACGTGTGGTCATGATGTCACCGGCTGCGCGTGGCGAAAGGACGCGGCCAGCCTAGGACGCCCGCCCCCGCGGCGCCGCGATTCTCTGCCCGATTCGTCCGAAGTGTCGTCCGCAACCCCGCCGCGGGCGTGTCCGCTACCGGGTTCGGCGCGTCCGGGGGCGGCGGGGAGGACCGTGGACGGCGGCGCGGAAGCCCGGGGAGAGGTACCGGATTAATTCATCGGGCGGCATCGAGGCGACGGGTTCCACCACGAGGACGTAGCGGGCGAAGATCAGCCCGGAGAGCTGGACGCCCAGCGCCCCGGCCCGCGCGGTCGCGTCGGGGCCGCCCAGATGGTCGGCGATGCGGCCGACGATCTCGCGTTCGACCAGGTCGCGCACCAGCCGGCTCAGGTCCGGGTCCTGGACGGCGGCGCGCACCATGAGCAGCAGCTGCTTGCCGTTCTCCGGGTCGTCCCACGCGGTGACCAGCGCGCGCAGGACGCGTTCGGGCAGCTCGGCGGGGTCGCCGGGCAGCGCGCCCGCCAGCACCTCGGGCGGGTTGGCGACCAGCCCGAGCACCGCGCCGAACAGGCCCTTCTTCGAGCCGAAGAAGTAGCTGATCAGCGCGGCGTCCACGCCCGCCTCGGCGGCGAGGGACCGCATCGTGACCGGCCCGTACCCGTCGGCCAGGAACCGCCTGCGGGCGACCGCGAGGATCTCCTCGCGGGTGTCGGGGCCGCCGCGCCGCCGCCCCCGCCCGCCCCCGGATTTATTCATCAAGGTTGAAATATAGTGCGTGCCGGGGCCACCGTCGAGGTATGAACACCACGAAGCAGGGGCCGGGCGCCGTCCACCGAGCGGTGCTGCCGGCCGTGATGCTGTCCCTCGCCACGGTGGTGTCGGCCGTGGCCTCCCTCAACACGGCGGTGCCCTCCATCGCCCGCGACACCCGCGCCGGCCTCACCGAGCTGTCGTGGATCATCGACGCCTACGCGCTGGTCTTCGCGGCCCTGCTGCTGCTCGGCGGCGCCGTCGGCGACCGCTACGGGCGGCGCCGCGCGCTCACCGCCGGGCTCCTCGTGTTCGGCGCGGGCTCGGCCGCGGCGGCGCTGGGCGGCGACCCGGAATGGCTGATCGCGATGCGCGGCGTGCTCGGCGTCGGCGCGGCCCTGGTCATGCCGGCGACGCTGTCCACGATCACCTCGACGTTCCCGGCCGCCGAGCGCACCCGCGCGGTCGGCGCCTGGGCGGGCGTCGCCGGGGCCAGCGCCATCTTCGGCCTCCTGGTGTCGGGGACCCTGCTGGAGTTCTGGACCTGGCGTTCGGTGTTCTGGATGAACGTGGTGCTCGCCGCGGTCGCCCTGGTCACGACGCTCGCGTTCGTCCCCGAGTCGGCCGAGCCGGACGCGCCGCGCCTCGACGTGACCGGCGCGCTGATCACCGTGGCCGGCCTCGGCGCCGGCGTCTACTCGATCATCGAGGCGCCGACGCACGGCTGGGCCTCCGCGCGGACGCTGCTCGGCCTCGCCGCCGCCCTCGTCGTCCTCGCCGGGTTCGTGGGGTGGGAGCTGAAGCGGCCGAACCCGCTGCTCGACCCGCGGCTGTTCCGCATCCGGGCGTTCTCGGCCGGCTCCCTCACCGTCACCGTGCAGTTCTTCGCCTTCTTCGGCTTCGTCTTCATCATCCTGCAGTACCTGCAGCTGGTGAAGGGCGACAGCGCCCTCGTGGGCGCGCTCAGCCTCGTGCCCATGGCGCTCGCGATGATGCCGTCCGCGCGGGTCGCCGCGCCGAAGCTGGCCGCGAGGCTCGGCCCGCGCCGCGTCATCACGGCCGGCCTGCTCCTGGTCGGCGTCGGGATGCTGGTCTTCTCGCTGCTGGACGAGGACAGCACCTACTGGCTGCTGCTCGCGGGCCTCGTCCCGTTCGGCGCCGGCATGGGCCTCGCCATGACCCCGTCCACGGCCGCGATCACCGACGCGCTGCCCGCCGAGAAGCAGGGCGTGGGGTCGGCGATGAACGACCTGGCCCGGGAGCTCGGCGGCGCGCTCGGCATCGCCGTCCTCGGCAGCCTCCTGCAGTCGGCCTACCGCGCGAACCTCGACCTCGGGAACCTGCCGGGCCCGGCCGCCGAGCAGGCGAGGACGTCGGTCGCGGCGGCGGTGCGGCTCGGCCCGCAGGCCGCCGAGCACGCGCGGACGGCCTTCAGCGACGGCCTCCAGACGGCGTTCCTCACCGCGTCGGTCGCGCTCGCCGTCACCGCGGTCGTCGTCGCCGCCCTGTACCGCACGCCCCGCCGGGAGGCGGCGGAATCCGTCCCCGCGCCCGCCGATCAGGACGCTAAGCTGAACGCGCCCTCAGAGGGAAGCCCGAACGGGAGCCCGGACGAGGGCGCGGGCGGGCGTGGCGAAATCAGGTATACGCGGCAGGTTTAGGTCCTGTTGGTGGTGACACCGTGGGGGTTCGAATCCCCCCGCCCGCACCGGTCTCACCCCGGCCCACCCCGGCCCGCGCCGAGCGCGGGCCGGCGCGGTGCCTACAGGCCGAGGTCGCGGCGCAGGCGCTCCACGTGCCCCGTCGCCTTCACGTTGTAGTACGCCTTCTCGATCCGGCCGTCGGCGTCGATGACGAACGTCGACCGGATGACCCCGACGACGGCCTTGCCGTACAGCTTCTTCTCCCCGTAGGCGCCGTAGGCCTGCAGGACCTCCGCGTCCGGGTCGGACAGGAGTGGGAACGTGAGCCCCTCCTTGTCCCGGAACTTGGCGAGCTTGGCCGGCTTGTCGGGGGAGACGCCGACGACGGCGACGCCCGCGGCCTCCAGCTCGGGCAGGCTTCCCTCGAAGTCGACCGACTCCTTGGTGCAGCCGGGGGTCATGGCCGCCGGGTAGAAGTAGAGGATCACGCGCTTGCCGCGCAGCGAGGCCAGCGACACCGCGGTCTCGTCGGCGTCGGGTAGCTCGAAATCGGGGGCGACGTCGCCCGGCTGCAGCCGCTCGGACACCCTGTCCCGCCTTTCGCTCGGATGGTGGGTCCAACGGTACCGGCTGGGGTGCGGCGGGCATCCGGCGGGAAGACCTGCAAGACTGTGCGGATCACGCTCGGCTCGTCACGGTTCCGGCCCGCGCGAGTACGCCCGACACGATAAGGACACGGCATGGCTGACAAGAGCCGCGACCCGGAGGCGCTGGAACGGGAGATAGAGCGCAGCCGGCGGCAACTGGCCCGCACCATCGACGAGCTCGCCGACCGGGTCAGCCCGAGGAACGTCGCGCACCGGGGCGCGGAGCGGCTGAAGGAGGAGGCCGACCAGGTCGCCAAGGCCCTCGGCGCGATGGTGCGCCCCTCCGAGGACGACGACGGCGAGGGTCCTCAGATCGACCGGCGGCTGGTGTTCGCCGGAGTCGGCGCGGCGGTCATCGTGACCGCCCTCGTCCTGCGGCGCCGCAGGCGCAGGAGGCGCTGAGCCCCGTCCCCGAGGCGCCGGTCCGCGGTCCGCGGCCGGCGCTTCCGCGTTTCCGGGCGGGGCCCGGGCGCGGCGGGGCGCCGCCGGAATGCTGCGG
>NZ_JBEUPA010000120.1:0-28672 GCF_040492065.1 Actinomadura sp. NPDC000929
CCGAGCGCCTGGAGATCATCGATCTCCAGGCGCTCGGCCGTTCTCCGCTCCGCCGGGGTCAGCCGGTGGAGTCGGACAGGAAGGCCAGAAGGTCCTGCCGGGTGATGAGGCCCTTGGGCTTGCCGTCCACGAGGACGACGGCGGCGCCGGACTTCTCCAGGACGCCGACGGCCTTGCTGACCGGCTCGCCGGAGCCGAGCGTCGGCAGCGGCGCCGACATGTGCGACTCGACCGGCTCGGTCATCTTGGCCTGGCCCTTGACCATGATGTCGAGCAGGTCGGTCTCCCCGACCGAGCCGACCACCTCGGCCGCCATGACCGGCGGCTCCTCCTTCATCACCGGCAGCTGCGACACCTCGTACTCGCGCATGATGGCGATCGCGGTCTGCACGGTCTCGTGCGGGTGGACGTGCACGAACTCCGGCAGCGTGCCGCCCTTGCGGGTGAGCACCTCGCCGACCCGCGCCTCCTCGGTGGAGGGGGTGAGGAAGCCGTAGTCCGCCATCCAGCTGTCGTTGAAGATCTTGCCGAGGTAGCCGCGGCCGCCGTCGGGCAGCAGCACCACGATCACCGCGTCCGGATCGGCGCGCTCGGCCACGCGCAGCGCGGCGACGACCGCCATCCCGCAGGACCCGCCGACGAGCAGCGCCTCCTCGCGGGCAAGGCGGCGGGTCATGGTGAAGGAGTCCTTGTCGGACACCGCGATGACCTCGTCGCAGATGTCGCGGTCGTAGGTCTCGGGCCAGATGTCCTCGCCGACGCCCTCGGTGAGGTAGGGGCGGCCGCTGCCGCCGGAGTAGACCGAGCCCTCCGGGTCCGCGCCGACGATCCGGACCCGTCCGCCGGAGACCTCCTTGAGGTACCGGCCGACGCCGCTGATCGTCCCGCCGGTGCCGATGCCCGCGACGAAGTGCGTGATGCGGCCCTCGGTCTGCTCCCACAGCTCGGGCCCGGTCGTCTCGTAGTGCGACTGGGGGTTCTGCGGGTTGGTGTACTGGTTCGGCTTCCACGCGTCGGGGATCTCGGTGACGAGGCGGTCCGAGACCGAGTAGTAGGAGTCGGGGTGCTCGGGGTTCACCGCCGTCGGGCAGACGACCACCTCGGCGCCGTACGCGCGCAGCACGTCGATCTTGTCCTTGCCGACCTTGTCGGGGCAGACGAAGACGCACCGGTAGCCGCGCTCCTGCGCGACGATGGCGAGGCCGACCCCGGTGTTGCCGGACGTCGGCTCGACGATCGTCCCTCCGGGGCGCAGCTCGCCCGACTTCTCGGCGGCGTCGATCATGCGGACCGCGATGCGGTCCTTCACCGACCCGCCGGGGTTGAAGTACTCCACCTTGGCGAGCACCTGCGGCGCCCGGCCGCCGCCCACGCCGGCGGTCACCTTGCGCAGCCGGACGAGCGGGGTGTTGCCCATCAGCTCGATGAGCGAGTCGTGTACGTGCACCGCGACATCCTTGTCGTTCAGTGTGTTGATCTTATGGTTGCGTCCCTGGTCGGCCGCCGGTCGCGCGCCGAAACCGGCGCGGTGACCGGAAGGCTTCCCGTTCTCGACGGTAGCCGAGATCCGCCACCGCAGGTATCGCGACCCTTTCGTGCGGGTAGGTACAAATTCACGGAGGGTCAGCGCAGCATGTGGAGAGCATTCACCGCCCGCCGCATCGCGGCCGCCGCGGCCTATGGCGGCGGAGGCATCACCGCGCTCGGCGGCATCACGTTCGGTCTGCTGCTGATGCAGGCCAGGCTCGCCCGCAGGACCATCCTCGCACGGCCGAACGGCGACCCGCCGATCGCCGACGGCCTGTACGGCGGGACGCGCGGCGGCGACCCGCTCTCGCTGGTCATGCTGGGCGACTCGACCGCCGCCGGGCTCGGCGTGCGCACCCCGGAGGAGACTCCCGCCGCGCTGCTGGCGGCCGGGCTGTCCGCGATCGCGGGACGTCCCGTCCGGCTGACGAACGTCGCCCGCTCCGGTTCCCGCTCGCAGGCGCTCGACGGCCAGGTCGACCAGGCCCTGCAGACCCGTCCCGACGTCGCCGTCATCATGATCGGCGCGAACGACGTGACGGGGCGGGTCCCGGCCGCCGAGTCCGTCCGGCACCTGGCCCGCGCGGTGGAGCGGCTGCGCGGCGCCGGCGGCGAGGTCGTCGTCGGCACCTGCCCCGACCTCGGCTCCGTGAAGTCGCTGATGCCGCCGCTGCGCTGGTTCGCGCGCCGCGCGAGCCGGCAGCTCGCCGCCGCCCAGACGATCGCCGTCGTCGAGCGCGGCGGCCGCTCGGTGTCGCTCGGCGACCTGCTCGGCCACGAGTTCGCCGCCGACCCGCTCGCGATGTTCAGCGAGGACCGCTACCACCCGTCCGCCCGCGGCTACGCCGCCGCGTCGGCCGCCGTGCTGCCGTCGATGGCGGCCGCGCTGGGCCTGGGGCACGATCTGTCCGACCACCTGGCCGCGGACGTCCTGCCCGTCTACCTCGCCGCCGCCGAGGCCGCCGAGCGGGCCGGCACGGAGGTCAGCGGCGCGTCCGTCGCCGGGCTCGACCGCGGCCCCCGGGGCCGCTGGGCCACCCTGCGGTACCCGCTGCGGCACCTGCCCCGGCGCCACGCGGCCGGACACCTTCCCCGGGAGGACGGCCCGGCGCTCACGGAGCCGGAGCCCGCCCGGTCACCGGTGGCGGGCCCCGGCGGTCCGGGGTGCCGGCCGAGGCTTCGCCCGCGCTGGCGGTGGCCCGGCCGGTGGCGGCGATCCCACTCTCCGGTGCCCGGCGTCCCGGACACATGGGGCGGCGGTCACCCGGCCGCCGGGACCTCGCCCAGTTGAACGAGGTAAGCCCACACTTATTGGACGTTCCGTCCACCAGGCGCGGGGGGCGGCGTGTACGGGGCGGGGGGCCAGCGGCTAGATTGCTGGTGACCGGTGAGTAACACCGTTGGCGCTGAGAAGGAGACCCGCACATGCCCGAGGCAGTCATCGTCGCAACCGCGCGCTCGCCGATCGGGCGCGCCTTCAAGGGGTCGCTCAAGGACATCCGGCCCGACGACCTCACCGCCCAGATGGTCACCGCCGCGATGGCGAAGGTCCCGCAGCTGGACCCGAGCCAGATCGACGACCTGCTGCTCGGCTGCGGCCTGCCCGGCGGCGAGCAGGGCTACAACATGGGCCGCGTGGTGTCGGTCCTGCTGGGCTGGGACAACGTGCCCGGCGCCACCATCACCCGGTACTGCTCGTCCTCGCTCCAGACGACGCGGATGGCGCTGCACGCGATCCGCGCCGGGGAGGCCGACGTCATCGTCTCGGCGGGCGTCGAGACCGTCAGCCGGTTCGCCAAGGGCAGCAGCGACGGCCTGCCCGACACGCAGAACCCGCTGTTCGCCGACGCCCAGGAGCGCACCGCCAAGGCCGGCGAGGGCGGCGCCGCCGTGTGGCACGACCCGCGCGAGGACGGCGCGCTGCCCGACATCTACATCGCGATGGGCCAGACCGCCGAGAACGTGGCGGCCCTGCGCGGCGTTTCCCGCCAGGCGCAGGACGAGTTCGGCGTCCGCTCGCAGAACCTCGCCGAGAAGGCTCTCGCCAACGGGTTCTGGGAGAAGGACATCACCCCCGTGACGCTGCCGGACGGCTCCGTCGTGGCCAAGGACGACGGCCCCCGCCCCGGCACCACCTACGAGAAGGTGTCGCAGCTCAAGCCGGTCTTCCGCCCGGACGGGACGGTCACCGCCGGCAACTGCTGCCCGCTGAACGACGGCGCCGCCGCGGTCGTGGTCATGAGCGACACCAAGGCCGCCGAGCTCGGCATCACCCCGCTGGCCCGCATCGTGTCGACCGGCGTCACCGGCCTGTCCCCCGAGATCATGGGGCTCGGCCCGGTGGAGGCGTCCCGCCGGGCCCTGGCCAAGGCCGGGATGACGATCGACGACATCGACCTCGTCGAGATCAACGAGGCGTTCGCGGCGCAGGTGCTGCCGTCCGCCGAGGAGCTCGGCATCGACCACGACAAGCTGAACGTCAACGGCGGCGCGATCGCGGTCGGTCACCCCTTCGGCATGACCGGCGCCCGGATCACCTCCACGCTCCTCAACGGCCTCAGGTTCCACGACAAGCAGTTCGGTCTGGAGACGATGTGCGTGGGCGGCGGCCAGGGCATGGCCATGGTCCTGGAGCGCCTCTCCTAAAGGTAAGACCAGCCTTACCCAGGGAAACGGAAACCTGACCCCTGCACGGTGGCCCGCGCGGAACCGCCCTCACGCGGCTCCCTGCGGGCCACCTGCGCGTTTCCGGGGATCATCCCCGTTACGGATGATCTACATAACGTCATGGATAGGTCCCCGTTAGGGGGTTGTCACATGCGGAGAGGTGTTGCAGAGTCGGCAGGAAGAGCCCCGCGACCTGGAGGTGCCAATTGTCACTGAACCACTCGCCGGAGACGCACAGCAAGCTGATAGCCCGCATTCCGCAAGTCACCGGACGTGACATCCCCGAGTGGTTCACCACGATCGAGAACGGGCCCTCGTTCACGCGCTGCGAGGAACGCAGCACCTGGCTGGCCGAGGAGCACAACCTCTCCCACGGCTACGCCGCGGCCCTGGTCCGCGAGCACGAGCGCACGCGCCGCGCCCGCCACTACTGAGCACGCGCCTCCCCTGGGGAGGGCGCGCCGATCGAACGTCATACCGAACGTTGCGGGATCCCGCCAGAGGGTGTCCCCGCCGTCGTGCCGCTGCGCGCCACGACCTTGGCGCAGAGATCCCGCACAGATCAGCCCCACGCCGCCCGGCGCGGGGCTGATCAACGCGTGGACCGCCCCGGCCAGGACCCGCGCCCAGCGCCGTTACGTTGCCGGTGTTGAACGGCCCGTAGACCGCCTGCCAGGAGCCGCACGTCACACTTGCCAGATGGCCCCGGCCGGGCACGGTCGTCCCCCGAAGCCGCGTCCTGCAAACCAGCATGGGCGCCGCACAAACGGGGAGATGACCATGACCAAGCCGATCAGCACCGAGCGCGGCTCGTGCATTTTCTGCAAGATCGTCGAAGGTACGGCTCCTGCCGAGATCGTGCGGGAGTGGCCGGACGCGGTGGCATTCGTGCCGCTCGGTCCGGTCGTGGAGGGCCACGTCCTGGTGGTGCCCCGCGTGCACGTCGACGACGTCACCGAGGACCCGATGGTCTCGGCGACGACGATGGCCAGGGCGGCCGAGCTCGCCCGCGAGGCGTTCCCGTGCAACGTGATCACCTCGGCGGGCGGCGAGGCCACCCAGACGATCTTCCACCTGCACATCCACATCGTCCCCCGGCGGGCAGGCGACGACCTGCACCTCCCGTGGACCGACCAGGTGGTCAGCGACTGACCTCCGGGCAGATCGCCACCACCCGCTACGACGAAGAGCCAGCACACACAGCGTCTCGGACGCTGGCTGCCTGACATATCAACTCCGGCGAAGGGCCCGGAACCCCGGGCCCTTCTTCTCGAAGCGCGCCGACCGGAGACCTCACTGCGTCGGGCTCACAACACGCCGACGCTCACCCCTAGTCGCGCCCGGAGAAGTAGCTGAGCAGCCGCAGGATCTCCAGGTAGATCCACACCAGGCTCAGCACCAGCCCGAACGCGCAATACCAGGCGAACTTCTCGGGCGCGCCCGTCCGCACCCCGGTCTCGACCGCGTCGAAGTCGAGCAGCAGGAAGAAGCAGCCGACGAGGATCGCGACGACGCTGAAGACGTAGGCGAGGGGGTTGCCGGGGTCGCGGATCCCGATGCCGTGGTCGCCGCCGAACAGGTACACGACCCAGTTGACGAGCATCAGCCCGATCAGCGCGAGCCCGGCGGCCATGACGAACCGGGCGAACTTGGGCGTGACCCGGACGATGCGCAGCGCGTAGACGGCGAGGGTGGCGCCGAACGCCAGCGCCGTCCCGACCACCGCCTGGAAGACCACTCCGTGGTAGATGTCGTTGTAGGAGTGGCTGACGATCCCGACGACGACGCCGTAGACGGCGGCGAACGCCAGCACCGTCGCCGCGTTCGCCTTGCGGCCGAACGCGATGAACGCCCAGATGCCGATCTCGGCGATGAGCGCCACGACCAGCACGGGCGCGGCGCGCGCGGTCGGCACCAGCGCCCAGGCCAGCGCCGCCGTGGCCACCAGGGTCACGAGCGTCAGAAATCCGCGGACGACGACGTCGTCCATGGTCATCGTCCTGGTGGCGGCCGGCGCGTACCCGGGCGCGGCATAGGCGGCCCCGCCGTACCCTCCGCCCCGCTGGTCGAAGGCGCTCCCCCGGAACGCCGGGTTTCTGCTCTCCATCAGGTCTCCACTTCCGCCGAGGTGACCCACCAGTCTAAGCCGCGAACCCCCCAGTTGATCAGCCCCAACACCCCCCGAAAAGCCCCCCGAGCCGCAGCACCCGCCCACCCGCGCAGCGAAGGCGAAGCCGAGCACCCGGACGAAGGCGAAGCCGAGCACGGGCCAGACGACCGCCGACCCCGACCCGAGGAGAAGGCGATGGCGAAGCCGAGCCCACGCGAGGGCGAAGCCCGAGCATCGGGGGTTCCAGGGGGTCGCCCCCTGGGCAGACGCTGCGAGCCCCGGCGAAGCCGTCAAAGACGGCGAGCAGGGTCCGCCGCCGAGAGCCAAGGCGAAGCCGATAGAAGATCGGCGAGCAGGGTTCGCCGCACGTGCCCCTGGTCGGACTCGAACCGACACACTGGCTCTTTTAGGGAGCCCGCCTCTGCCGTTGGGCTACAGGGGCGGCGTCATCATATCGAGTCAGTGGTTGTCGCCGCCGTCTCCAAGGGCCGTGATTGTGGAGCTCTGGCGGCCGGGTTCGGCCAGTGGAACGGTCCGGCCGGTCAAGGCGGGTTGTCAGATGTCGCGCTGGCGTCCGGCGGCGAGTTCGAACTCCTGGCGGGGCCATTCGAGTTCGCCGAGCGAAACGATCTCGCGGCGGAAGAACGCGGAGAGCGTCCAGTCCATGGTGATGCGGAACTTGCGGTTGACGGTCGGCATGCGCGACAGGTGGTAGGTGCGGTGCATGAACCACGCGGGCAGGCCGCGCAGTTTGAGGCCGTAGACGTTGGCGACGCCCTTGTGCAGGCCGAGGCCGGCGACCGAGCCGACGTAGGCGTGCACGTACGGTTTGCGGGGCTTGCCGCGCAGGTCCGCCACGATGTTGTCGGCGAGGCGCTTGGCCTGCCGGACGGCGTGCTGGGCGTTGGGGGCGGTGAAGTCGCCGGTGTCGGTGAGGTCGGGGACGGCGGCGTTGTCGCCGGCGGCGTAGACGCCGTCGAGCCCTTCGACGGTGAGCTCGGCGGTGGTCCTGATGCGGCTCTTGTCGTCGAGGGGGAGGTCGCTCTCCCTGACGACGGGGTGCGGTTTGACGCCGGCGGTCCAGACGAGGGTGCCGGCCTCGAACTCCTCGCCGTCGCTCAGCACGATGCGCCGCTTCTCGGCGGACTTGAGCAGCGTGTTCATCTTGACCTCGATGCCGCGGCGGCGCAGGGCCTCGGCGGTCCAGCGGCCCATCTCGGGGCCCACCTCGGGAAGGATGCGGTCGGTGGCCTCGACCATCATCCAGCGCATCTCCTTCTCGTCGATCGTCGGGTACCACTTGCAGGCGTCGCGGGCCATGTCCTCCAGCTCGGCCATGGCCTCGACGCCCGCGAACCCGGCGCCGACGAACACGAACGTGAGGGCGCGCTTGCGGACGGCCTCGTTGTCCGGGTTGGACGCGGCGATGTCGAGCTGGTGCAGGACGTGGTTGCGCAGGAAGATCGCCTCTTCGACGGTCTTGAAGCCGATCCCGCACTCGGCGAGGCCCGGGATGGGCAGGGTCCGCGAGATGGAGCCGAGGCTGACGACGAGCATGTCGTACTCGACGTCCCGCTCCGGCACGCCGGAGGTGTGCGCGCCGGCGGGGCGGAGGGTGAGCCGTCTGGAGGCGTTGTCGATCCGCGTCACGAACCCGTTCACGATGCGGCAGCGGTTCAGGACCTTGCGCAGCGGCGCGACGACGTGGCGGGGCTCCAGGTTCCCCGCGGCGGCCTCGGGCAGGAACGGCTGGTAGGTCATGTAGGACTGCGGGTCGATGACGGTGACGGCGACCTCGCCGCGGCGCATCTCGCCGCGCAGCCTCTTCTGCAGACGCAGGGCCGTGTACATGCCGACGTATCCGCCGCCGACGATCACGATCTGTTTCGTGCGCTGGATTGGCATATCCGGAGCGATACCCGGTTCTGCCGCTGCCTCACGTCTTGGGGGGAGGTGCGAACTTCCGCGGCGCGCCCGACATCTCATCCGATGTACCACCAAGAGGGAGACCGCGAGGTCAGGGCCCGACGGGGGCGCCAAGCGGTCGCGGGGCGGCGGACCGGTGCAGGGGCCGGTCCGCCGCGCCGCGGCCGCTTGGCCACGGCCCTGCCTCGCAGTCGAACTCTTCGTGGGACGGCTTTCAGGGGGAAGTGATGCCACGAATCATCTGGGGCACCATCGGCGTCGCGGCCTTGACCGCTCTCGCGGGGTGCGGTGGGAGCGGCTCGAACGCCGGGCGCACGTCGTCCGAGGGGGACGGCCCGGCGTCCGCCCCGTCGCGACCCCTCCGGCCTAGTGGAAGTCGCGGGCGCGGACGAACACCGCGTCCAGCATCTCCTCGGTGACGCGGCCGGTGAAGGTGTTCTGCTGGCTCGGGTGGTAGCACCCCAGGAGCAGGACGGGGTCGCGCCGGGACGCCGACGGCGGCGGAGCCAGCTCGACCTCGGCGCCGTGGCCGAACTTCGGCCGGGGGCGCGGCACCGCGTACCCGGCCTGCTTCAGCGCCGGCCACACGCCCTGCCAGGCGAAACCGCCGAGGCACACGACGCAGCGGACGCTCGGGGCGACCTGCTCGACCTCGCGCGCGAGCCACGGCAGGCAGGTCGCCCGCTCCAGGGGCGTCGGCTTGTTGTCGGGCGGGGCGCACCGGACGGTCGCCGCCATCCGCGCGCCGATGAGCCGCTGCCCGTCGCCCGCGTGGACGCTGGTCGGCCGGGCCGCCAGCCCGACCCGGTGCAGGGACGCGAACAGCCAGTCGCCCGAGCGGTCGCCGGTGAAGATGCGGCCGGTGCGGTTGCCGCCGTGCGCGGCGGGGGCGAGGCCGACGATCAGGATGCGCGGCCGCTCGTCGCCCCATCCGGCGACGGGGCGGCCCCAGTACCGCTCGTCCGCGAACGCCCGGCGACGCTGGACGGCGACCTTCTCCCGCCATTCCACGAGCCGGTCGCAGGCCCGGCACACCGACTGGCGGGCGCACAGCTCGTGCAGATCCGGCGCCCCGGCGGCCAGGTCGGCGACGTCGCCGGCGCCGTGCGCGACGGGGCTCGCGGGGGCGGCGGGGTCTTCCGGCCACCCTGACCCGGGCGGCACGAACGGAGGGTTGGCGGGCGGCATACCACCGATCGTCCCACGCCACGGCCGGTGGCCGGGTTCCGCCCATGACCGGTGGGAGGCGGATCCGGTCGGTACGATGCGTTCGCCGGTCGGGGAGGCGGGTGTCTCGGCACGCGCGCTGTGCGAAGCGGGAGGCAGGAGTGTCGCAACCGGGCTGGTACCCCGACCCCTACGGCACGGGCAGCCTGCGCTGGTGGGACGGGGAGAGCTGGACCGAGCGGCTGAACCCCGAGACCGACCGCCCGCCCCGGCTCCCGCGCCGCGAGCAGCAGGGCGGCACCGGGTCCGCCGGCGGGGAGCACTACACCGCCCCGCACGCGCCGACCTGGGAGCGCGCCCCGTCCGTCCCCTCCCTGGACGTGAACGTGCGCGGCCTGCACCTGCACGCCGACCACCAGGGCGTCGCCTACGGGAACGCCTCGCTCGCCTGGCCGCGCGTGGAGTGGGTGGCGTACTGGGCGGCGGAGCGCCCGGCGGGTCCCGGCCACGCCCCCGGCACGCAGTGGGTCTTCCAGGCGGGGCGGCATCCGTTCCGCGGCGGGCCCCGCGTGGAGGTGGTGATCGAACCGGGTGCGGCGCCCGGCCGCGCGGCGGGGCCGGACGGCGAGCCGGAGCGGGTCTGGGGGCGGTTGATCCAGCTCTGCCAGGAGCACGCGGAGCCGCGGCTCGTCGAGGAGCTGGCCGGCCGCGTCCGCGCGGGCGAGTCGGTCGACGTGGCGCAGGGGCTGACCGTCCATCCGGGCGGCGTGCGCGGCGACCGGGTGTCGCTGAGCTGGTCGTCGATCTCCACCGCGACCGTCGACCGGGGCCGGGTCTGGATCCAGCAGGCCGGCGGAACCGCGCCGGTGCTCTACGTCCCGCAGCAGAACCCGAACGCCGTGCTGATCCCCGCCCTGCTGTCCCGGCTCAGGTATTGAGGCCTGGCTCGAGTCACGACCAAGGCCGCACAGCCGATCCCCATCCTTGCCAGCCAGAAGCAAACTCACAGCCTGTGTGGAAGTGGTCTCGGCCATGCCCGCGAACGCGTGACCTGCCCGGTGGAGCGAAGCCGGAGGCGAGCGGAACCGGGCAGATCGCGAAGCGATGCCGCGTTCGCCCAGGCACGGTCACGTAGCGAGCCGCAAGGCGAGCGAAGTGGGCCGGGACTGAATCAACACAGCGACCAGGCGATGCCGTCGAGGATGTCGTGCTCGCTGACGACGACGGCCCCGAATCCGTACTCGCGCATGATCCGGTCGAGGATGAGCGCGCCCGCCCCGATCACGTCGACGCGGCCGGGGTGCATGACGCCGAACTCGGCGCGCTCGGCGCGGGTGGCGTGCAGCAGCCGCCGCGTCACCTCGTGCACCTGCCCGGCGGTGATCCGCGCCAGGTGGATGCGGGCCGGCTCGTAGCTCGGCAGGTCGAGCGCGATCCCGGCGACCGTGGTGACGGATCCGGCGAGCCCCACGAGGGTGCGCGCCTCGTCCACCGGGACGGTCTCGCGGACGGCGGCGAGCGCGGTGTCGATGTCGGCGGCGGCGTTGGAGATCTGCTCGGGCGAGGGCGGGTCGTCCTTGAGGTGCCGCTCGGTCATCCGCACGCAGCCGATGTCGATGGAGCGGGCCGCGTCCGCCGAGGAGCTGCCGAGCACGATCTCGGTGGACCCGCCGCCGATGTCGACGACCAGGTAGGGGCGGGCGGGGCGCAGCTTCGCCAGCTCGCGCGTGGCGCCGGTGAACGACAGCGCGGCCTCCTCGTCCCCGCTGATCACCTCGGGGACGACGCCGAAGATGTCGACGACGCCGCTGACGAAGTCGGCCCGGTTGGCGGCGTCGCGGGTCGCGCTGGTCGCGACCACCCGGGTCTTGACCGGCCCGTGCCCGTCGCCGTGCCGCTCGATCAGCTCGGCGTACCCGCGCATCGCGGTGAAGGTGCGCTCCAGCGCGGCGGGCGACAGCCGCCCGGTCTGGTCGACCCCCTCCCCCAGCCGGACGATCTCCATCCGGCGCTCGACGTCGGTCAGCGTGGCGCCGGCCTCGCCGTCGCCACCGGCCTCGATGTCGGCGATCAGCAGGCGGACCGAGTTGGTCCCGCAGTCGATGGCCGCGACGCGCGTCACCGCGCCTCCCCGGGTTCAGGTTCCGATTCGACAGGTTCGACGGTCTCTCCAGGTTCGACCTGAACACAGGGCCCCGAGCGCCACCAGTCGGGCAGCGCGTCCAGGGCCTCGCGGCCGAACGGGTTGACGCCCGGCACCGCCAGCTCGTGCGCGACGAGGGCGTGCAGGCACTTGACGCGCTCCGGCATTCCGCCGGCGCTCTGCATGCCCTCGGGAAGCGGTTCGACGCCGTCCTCGCGGGCGGCCTCGTCGCGGCGGCGGAGGTAGTCCTCGTGGGCGGCGGCGTACTTCGCCGCCAGGGACGGGTCGCCGGCGAGCCTGGCCTGCATGTCGCGCATGACGCCGCTCCCCTCCAGGGTCCCGATGGCCGAGGCCGCCTTCGGGCACGTCAGGTAGAACAGCGTGGGGAAGGGCGTCCCGTCCGGGAGCCGCGGCGCCGTCTCGATCACGGCGGGCTGCCCGCACGGGCAGCGCCCCGCCACGCGGCGGACGCCGCGCGGCTCGCGCCCGAGCTGGGCCGCGACCGCGGCCGTGTCACGTGCATCGATCATGTATCCACCCGCGGATCCGGGGATCCGTTCTCCTCCGCGCCTCAGGGACCGTCAGCGGGGCCTGTCGGCGGCCTCCACCGACCGCCACAGCGTCTCGTACCAGGGCGGTCTGGTCTCCGTTCCGCCCCTGCGGGACTGCTGCCCGTCGCCTTCGCCGCCGTCCAGGACGATGTAGCACTTCACGTCAGGACGACAGTAATGGAGCCGCCGCGTCGCCTCACGCTCAATGTACGACTTGTCGCCCAGCTGTTGCTTGCGCTGGGCGAGGATCTCGACCTGGCGGCGGGACATCGCCTCCTGGCGGCGCAGGTCGGCGATCTCCTTGCGCTGGGCGATGTACTCCCGGACAGGGTAGGCGAGGCTCAGCGCGATCGCGCACATCACCACCGCGAGGATCGCGGCGCGGCTCGTCAGCGCCGGATTGGAACGGCGGGCCCGGCCGCCCCGCGTCCCGCGGCCGGTCTCGTGGTCGTCGCCCTGCGCCATCGTGTCCCCTGCCTGTGGCTCGGCTGCCGGAAACCGGTGCCCGGCGGGACGGGGACGCCGCCCCGCCGGGCCGCGCGGCTCAGCCCTGCGCGTCGAAGCGCGGGAACGCGGCGGCGCCGGCGTAGCGCGCGGCGTCGTCCAGCAGCTCCTCGATGCGCAGCAGCTGGTTGTACTTGGCGACCCGGTCGCTGCGGGCGGGGGCGCCGGTCTTGATCTGGCCGCAGTTGGTCGCGACGGCGAGGTCGGCGATCGTGGTGTCCTCGGTCTCGCCGGAGCGGTGGCTCATCATGCAGCGGTAGCCGCTGGTCTGCGCGAGCGAGACGGCGTCGAGGGTCTCGCTGAGCGTGCCGATCTGGTTGACCTTGACCAGCAGCGCGTTGGCGGCGCCGGACTTGATGCCGCGCCCGAGCCGCTCGGGGTTGGTGACGAACAGGTCGTCGCCGACGAGCTGGACGCGGTCGCCCACGGCGGCGGTGAGGCCCTCCCAGCCGGCCCAGTCCTCCTCGTCGAGCGGGTCCTCGATGGAGACGAGGGGGTAGTTGCCGAGCAGCTCGCCGTAGTAGGCGGCCATGTCGTCGGCGGACCGCTTGGTGCCCTCGAACGCGTACTGGCCGTCGGCGTGGAACTCGGTGGCGGCGACGTCCAGCGCGAGGGCGATGTCGCGGCCGGGGGTGAAGCCGGCCTTGCGGATCGCCTCCAGGATGAGGTCGAGGGCGTCCCGGTTGCTCGGCAGCTCGGGGGCGAAGCCGCCCTCGTCGCCGAGGCCGGTGTTCAGGCCCTTGGACTTCAGCACCGACTTCAGCGCGTGGTAGGTCTCGGCGCCCCAGCGCACCGCCTCGGCGAAGGTGGCCGCGCCGATCGGCGCGATCATGAACTCCTGGATGTCGACGTTGGTGTCGGCGTGCGCGCCGCCGTTCAGGATGTTCATCATCGGGACGGGCAGCAGGTGCGCGTTCGGGCCGCCCACGTAGCGGAACAGCGGCAGGCCGGCGGAGTCGGCGGCGGCCTTGGCGACGGCGAGGCTGACGCCGAGGATGGCGTTGGCGCCGAGCGCGGACTTGGCGGGGGTCCCGTCGAGGTCGATCAGCAGCTGGTCGATCAGGCGCTGGTCGGAGGCGGGGTAGCCGACGAGCTTCTCGTCGATGGTCTCGTTGACGGCCTTGACGGCCTTCCGGACGCCCTTGCCGCCGTAGCGCTCGCCGCCGTCGCGCAGCTCGACCGCCTCGAACTGGCCGGTGGAGGCGCCGCTCGGGACCGCCGCGTGCGCCTCGGTCCCATCGGCGAGCAACACCTCGACCTCGACGGTCGGGTTGCCGCGGGAGTCAAGGATCTCCCGGGCGATTACGGCCTCGATCGACGACACGGGGAACCCCCTGATGGTGCGGATGGTCGGTGCGGTCACCGAGCCTATCCGCGCGGCCCCGCCGCCGCCCAACCGCCTCGCCGTAGCCCTCAGAGAAACGCACATAGGGGACGACGGTGGCGAAACAACTCCACCTCGGCGACCGCATCGTGCCAGGAAGACGACTTGACGCGGAGAACGCCCGCCTTATCTACTAAGCAGGTCAAACAGACTTGATTGATAGGGAAACTTCCAATGCATCGTGGACTCCGCGGGCGCGTCGCCGCCGTGGCACTGACCGTTCTCGTCGCAGCGGGCACGCTCGGCGCCTGCGGCGGCGGCGATGAGGAGTCCGGCGGGGACGCGGCCCCGCTCCGGCTCGGCTACTTCCCGAACCTCACCCACGCGACCGCCCTGGTCGGCGTCGAGAAGGGCATCTTCGCCAAGCACCTCGGCGCCGCGCCGAAGACCGCGACGTTCAACGCCGGTCCGGCCGCCGTCGAGGCGCTGTTCTCCGGCGCGATCGACGCGACGTTCGTCGGGCCCAACCCGTCCATCAACGCCTGGTCCAAGTCGCACGGCAAGGCCGTCCACATCATCTCCGGCGCGGCCTCGGGCGGCGTCTCGCTGGTGGTCAAGCCCGGGATCAAGGGCGTCCAGGACCTGCGCGGCAAGAAGATCGCGACCCCGCAGCTCGGCAACACGCAGGACGTCGCGCTGCGGTACTGGCTGAAGAAGAACGGCCTCACCGCGAACAAGGACGGCAGCGGGGACGTCAAGGTCGTCCCGCAGGAGAACGCCCAGACGCTGCAGACGTTCGCGCAGGGCGACATCGACGGGGCCTGGGTGCCCGAGCCCTACGCCTCGCGGCTGATCCTGGAGAACAAGGGCGAGCGGCTGCTCGACGAGAAGTCGCTGTGGCCCGGCGGCAAGTTCGTCATCACCAACCTGCTCGTCAGCCAGGAGTACGAGAAGAAGCACCCCGACCAGGTCAAGAAGCTGCTCCAGGGCGTCGTCGAGGCCACCGACTACATCAACCAGAACAAGGCGGACGCCGAGAAGGTCACCAACGACGCCCTCGCCAAGCTGAGCGGCAAGCCGCTGAAGCAGGACGTGCTCACGGCGGCCTTCAAGGAGATCGACTTCACCACCGACCCGGTCGCGTCCTCGCTGGTCGCGGGCGCGGCGCACGCCGAGGAGATCGGCCTGCTGGAGAAGACCGACCTGGACGGGATCTACAACCTGGCCCCGCTCAACGACGTGCTCAAGGCGGGCGGGAAGGCACAGGTCAGCGACCGATGACCGCGGACACGGCGGTCCGCCTCAGCGAGGTCTCCAAGGCGTTCGGGACCGGCGGATCCGCGCTCCTCGCGCTCGACAAGGTCTCCCTCGACGTGGCCCCCGGCGAGTTCGTGTGCCTGGTCGGCGCGTCCGGCTGCGGCAAGAGCACGCTGCTCAACCTGGTCGCCGACCTCGAACGCCCGAGCGCCGGGACGATCGACAAGGACGGCGCGCGGGTCGCGCTGATGTTCCAGGAGCCCGCGCTGTTCCCGTGGCTGACGGTGACCGGCAACCTCGAACTCGCCCTGAAGACGCGCGGCGTCCCGCGGGGCGAGCGGCGGAGCCGGGCGGGCCGGCTGCTCGACTCGGTGCACCTCGGCGGGTTCGCCGGCAGGCGCCCGCACCAGCTGTCGGGCGGCATGCGGCAGCGGGTCGCGCTGGCCCGCGCCCTCGCCCTCACCGAGGACGACGCCGGCGAGGGGCAGGGGACCGTCCTGCTGATGGACGAGCCGTTCGGCGCGCTCGACGCGATGACCCGCGACCTGCTGCACGACGAGATCGAGCGGATCTGGCGGGAGCGCGCCCTGACCGTGCTGTTCGTCACGCACAACGTCAGGGAGGCGGTGCGGCTCGGCGACCGGGTGGTGCTGCTCAGCAGCCGGCCGGGCCGGGTCGTGGAGGAGTTCCCCGTCCCGATGGAGCGGCCGCGGCGGATCGACTCCCCCGAGGTCGCCTCCCTGGCCGGGACCATCACCGACCGGCTGCGCGAGGAGGTCGTCCGGCATGGCGCATGACACGGTGAAGGGCGAGAGGCGGCTCGACCGCGAGCTGGCGGGCTTGGACGCGCTGGAGCTCGGCGGGACGGCGCGTACCCGGCTCCTCCAGCGGGCGTGGTCGGCGGCGTGGCCGATCGTCGCGGCCGTGCTGATCGCGCTCGCGGCGTGGCAGCTGGTCGTGTGGAGCGGCTGGAAGGAGCCGTGGGTGCTCCCCGGCCCCAGGGACACGCTCCCGGTGTTCTGGGACCAGCTCACCTCGGGGCGGTTCTGGGACGCCGTCGCCCTGACGATGCGGCGTGCGGTCGTCGGGTTCGCCTTCGCCGTGGCCGTGGGCGTCGTTGTCGGCGCGCTGGTCGCGCGGTTCCGGGTGCTGCGCCGGGCGTTCGGGTCGCTGATCACCGGTCTGCAGACGATGCCGTCGATCGCCTGGTTCCCGCTCGCCATCCTGCTGTTCCGGCTCAGCGAGAGCGCGATCCTGTTCGTGGTGATCCTCGGCGCGGCCCCGTCGATCGCCAACGGGCTGATCACGGGCGTCGACTACACGCCGCCGATCCTGCTGCGCGCGGGGAAGGTGATGGGGCTGCGGGGCCTCGCGCTGTACCGGCACCTGATCCTGCCGGCCTCGCTTCCCTCGTTCGTGGCGGGGCTGAAGCAGGGCTGGGCGTTCGCGTGGCGCAGCCTGATGGCGGGCGAGCTGCTGGTCGTCATCGGCGACACGACCTCGCTCGGGGTGCTGCTGTCGCAGGCCAGGGAGCTGAACAACACCGCCGACATGATCTCCTACATGCTGATGATCCTGGTCCTCGGCATCGTGATCGACCAGCTGTTCGGGCTGGTGGACGGGGCGATCCGGCGCCGCTGGGGCGTCGACGAGGGACACTGACAATCTTTTACCCGCCGACCCGGATGGGATCCGCCCTGCCCAGGTAAGAACTCCCCGGTACTGACATGACGTGCAGCGCACCAGGGAGGTCGTCATAGGCGTCCGGCTCCGCCGGCCGTCCCCGAGCGGCTGGATCTGGCAAGCCGTGCTGCGCCACCCGGAGATCCGGTTCCGAGTGACGGTGGCGGCCTCGCTGGTGGCCTTCGTGCTGTCGTCGGCGCTGAGCGCGGTGCTACTGGTCCAGCTCAAGCAGGACGCCTACCAGGATCTCGTGCGGGCGCTGGCGCGCGACAACCGGCGGACGGCGACGGCGATCGAGACCGGGCAGCTCACCCTGGACATCTCCCCCACCACCGACAGCCTCCAGCAGGTGGTGAACCAGCGGGGCCAGGTGGTCGCGGCCACCCCGCGGATGCGGGGCCGCCCCAGGGTCCGGTTCCCGCCGCCGCCGCCGTTCGAGGAGCGCCGGGTGGGCCGCGTCTGCGGGATCGACGCGCCGGGCGCCCACTGCTTCGTGATCGTCGAGCGCCGGGTGGGGCTCGGACCGGACGCGCTGTTCATCAACTCGCTCGCCCCCGCACCGGGGCCGCTGCCGCGCCCGGTCTCGGGGGTGCTGATCCTGCTGGGCATCCCCTTCATCACCCTGCTCGCCGGCTACGGGACGTGGCTGTCGGTGAACCGGGCGCTGCTCCCGGTCGAGGGGATCCGCCGCGAGCTGGACGAGATCACCGCCACGGACCTGGAGCGCCGCGTGCCGGAGCCGCACCGCCGCGACGAGGTGGGGCGGCTCGCCGAGAGCGTGAACGCCACCCTGGACCGCCTGGAGGAGGCGGTCGCGCGGCAGCGCGCGTTCGTCTCCGACGTCTCGCACGAACTGCGCAGCCCCCTCACCGCGCTGCGCATGGAGCTGGAACTGGCGCTGTCGGCCCCCGAGGACACCGACGTCCCCGCCGCGCTGCGCGCCGTCCTGGTCAACACCGAGCGGCTGTCGGCGGTGGTGGACGACCTGCTCGCGCTCGCGCGGCTCGACGCCGACCGCACCGCCTCCCCCATGGAGCGGGTGGACCTGACCGAGATCACCGACCAGGAGGTGCTGCGCCGTCCCCGCCGCGTCCAGGTGACGGTGCTCGCGGAGGGCCCCGTGGTGGTGCGGGGCGGGCGCAGCGACCTGGCGCGGCTGCTGACCAACCTCATCGACAACGCCGACCGGCACGCCGCCGGCGAGGTGACGGTGATCCTGCGCACGGAGAAGCCCGCCACCGCGGTGGTCGAGGTGATCGACGACGGCACGGGCGTCCCGCCGGACGACCGCGAGCGGGTGTTCGAGCGGTTCGCGCGGCTGGCCGAGGGCCGGCACCGCGACGCCGGCGGCACCGGCCTCGGCCTGGCGATCTCCCGCGACATCGCCGAGGCGCACCACGGGTCGCTGATCCTCACCGACCGCATCGACGGCGTCCCCGGCGCCCGCTTCGTCCTGCGCCTCCCCAGCGACGACGTCCCGAGGTAGCCGTCCCCAGGGGGACGGCCCCTTCGGGACGGGACGTCAGGCCAGGTCGGCGGCGGTCACGGAGACCTCGATCTCCGCGGTGGGCTCGACGCCCATGGCGCGGGCGAGCTTGCGGAAGGCGCGGGCCTCGTCCGGGCGGCTCCGCCGCTCCAGGGTGCGGGCCAGTGCCTCGTAGGCCCAGCCGTTGCCCGGGTCGAGCTCGACGAGGCGGCGGAGCGTCTCCTCGGCGCGGCCGAGCTGGGCGCTGTGGAAGTAGGCGCGGCCGAGCAGCTCGACCGCGGCGCGGTTGCCCGGGTCGCCGTCGACGATCGGGGCCAGCATGCGCGCAGCGCCCGCGTAGTCCCGGGCGTCGAAGAACAGCGTCGCGCGCTCGAACTCCTCGTAGGTGGTCATGCCTGCGGAACCGGGGACGGCCGGGCTTTGTTCCCCGGCCCGGCCGCCCCCGGGCGCTCAGGTCATCCCGAGATCGGCGCGGAGCCGCTCGCGCTCGGCCTCCAGCAGGTCGATCTGCCCCTGCAGCTCCTCGCGCTGGGCGAGGTACTGACCGGAGTCCACCATGTCCGTGGGGTCGCCGGACGGTGCGGGAAGGTCCGCGCGCAGCCGCTTCAGGGATTCCTCGATGTCGCGGAGCCGCGCGCGCCGGTCGTCCTCGGTCTCACTCTGGTTCATGTGCCTCCTCCTCCGGCTCTGCATGCCCGCGCCGGGGCCGTCCTCACCTCGGCGGGGCCGTCAGATGCGCAGGACGGTCTTGCCGCGCGCGCCGCCCAGCCGGTTGTCGGCCAGGGCGTCGGCCGCCCGCTCCAGCGGGACCTCCCGCTCGACGCGGACGCGCAGCGCGCCCGCGTCGATGAGGTCGGAGAGGCGGTCCAGCAGTTCGGCGGACGGCTGCGTCTGGAAGTTGACGCCGCGCAGCCCCTTCGCCTCCAGGGAGTCGGGGTTCACCGACCAGGTGGTGGAGATGTAGGTCCCGCCGGGACGCAGCAGCTGCGCGAGGTGCTCGGCCGACCGGGTGTCGCTGGCCGTGTCGAGGACGGCGTCGATCCCGTCGGTGTGGACGGCGAGCACCTGCCGGTTGAGGTCGCCCGCGGAGTGGTCGACCGTCTCGTCCGCGCCGAGGCGCCGCATCGTGCCCGCCATGTCGTCGCGCGCGGTCGCGATGACCTTGGCGCCCGCGCGGGACGCGAGCTGCACCGCGCTCTGCCCGACGCCGCCGGTCGCGCCCACCACGAGGACGGTCTGGCCGGTGTCGATGCGCGCCTGGTCGACCATGGCGAGCGCGGTCGCGCTCGCGGTCGGCACCGCCGCGGCCTGCGTGTAGATCATCCCCTGCGGCATCCGCGCGACCGGGCCGTCCTCGCGGACGAGGGCGTACTCGGCGTAGCTGCCGAGCCCGCGCTCCACGATGGCGAAGGCCCCGTAGACCTGCTCGCCGTGCCGCAGCCGGGTCACGCCCTCGCCGGCCTCCTCCACGACGCCCGCGCCGTCCCGGCCGAGGATCAGCGGGAACGGCACGTCGACGGAGTCCTTGAGCATGCCTTCGGCGATCTTCCAGTCCAGCGGGTTCAGCCCGGCGGCGATCACCCGCACCAGGATCTCGCCGGGCCCCGGCTCCGGGCGCGGCAGGTCCATGAGCGCCGGCGTGGCGCCGTACTCCGACACGGCGATGGCTCGCATGACGATCGTCCCCCGAAACGGATCAGCGCGGGCGTCGCGTCCCGCTGTCGATCTTCCCGTGTCGATCTACCCCGCGACCGGACGATCACACGTCGGCGCAGGTCACGCGGGGACGCGGGTCACGCGGGGGCCTGCTGGGGCGGCCCGCCGGGTTCCGGGGTGGGCGTGGCGGGCGGCACGGTGGGGTGGCCGCCTCCCCTGCGCCCGCCGCCGGGCCCGCCGCCGGGTTCGCGCCCGGCGCCCTTGCTGAGATGCAGCGTGATGGTGCCGCCCGGCTCGGCCGACGAGGGCGACATGCCGGCGACGGTGCCCTTCGGGAACCGGCGGGAGGCCATCGGCGCGCCGATCCGGGCCCTGAACCCGGCGGCGCGGAGCCGAGCGGCGGCCTCGCCGGGCTTCATGCCGCGCACGTCCGGCACCCTGGCCCGGTCCTCGCCCGAGCCCCTGCTGAAGTAGCGCGACGGCGGCCGGTGGAACGAGCCCGGCTCGGTGTGCGACAGCGCCCCGAGCATGCTCTGCCGCCAGATCGGCGCCGGGATCGTCGCCCCGAACACCGAGCCGTAGCACCGGCCGTCCATGCACAGGTTCTCCATCGGGTGCCTGTAGCCGCCGCGCGGGTCGCCGACCCACACGGCCGCGGCAAGGTCCGGGGTGTACCCGGCGAACCAGGCGGCGGAGAAGTTGTCGACGGTCCCGGTCTTGCCGGCGGCGTCGCGCCCGAGGCCCATGCCGCGCGCGGTGCCCTTGGTCAGGACGCCGCGCAGGACGTAGTTGACGGCGTCCGCGACGCCCTCGTCCATCGCCCGCTCGCAGTGGCGCCCCGGCACCTTCAGCCTGCGGCCGGACGCGGCGCGGATCTCCCGGATCGCGATCGGCTCGCAGTACCGGCCGCGGGCCCCGAACGCCGCGTAGGCCGCCGCGAGCCGCAGCGGGGAGACGGGGTTGAAGCCCAGCGTGAACGACGGGTACTGCTCCAGCGGCTTGCCGTTCGCCTGCTTCATCCCGAGCCGTTCGGCCATCCTGACGGTGTCGCAGAGGCCGACCTTCTTCTCCAGGGCGAGGAAGAACGTGTTGACCGAGTGGTGCGTCCCGGTGACGAGGCTGAACTGGCGGCCGCCCTCGCCGTCGGCGGAGTTGCGCAGGGAGGCGGACGGGTCGCCGACGCGGTCCCCGTCGCAGTCGCGGTAGCCGACGGGCGTGTAGGCGCGCGGCGCCATCATCCGGGTCCCGAACGGCATGCCCTCGTCCAGCGCCGCGGCCAGCGTGAACGCCTTGAACGTGGACCCGGCCTGCATGCCGATGCTGGAGCCGTGGCTGGCGTCGGCGGCGAAGTTGATCCACGTCTTGCCGCGGTCCCGGTCGGGGCCGAGCTCGCGGTCCACGGCCATCGCCTTGATCTCGCCGGTGCCCGGCTGCACCATCGCCTCGGCGGCGGCCTTGTGCGCGGAGTTCTTCGGCGGGACGTGCCCGTCGACGGCGCGCTGCGCGGCCTTCTGGGCGCGCCGGTCCAGGGTGGTGCGGATCGTCAGCCCGCCGCGCTTGAGCAGCTTCTCCCGGTCCTCGGCCGTCTTGCCGAACACGGGGTCGGTGAGGATCTCGCGCTGGACGTAGTCGCAGAAGAACGGGGCGTCGCTGGTGACGCAGCCGCTCCGCACGTTGTCGACGTCCAGCCGGACGGGCGCCCGCCTGGCCGCGGCCGCCTTGGCCGGGTCGAGCCAGCCGAGCTCGGCCATCCGGGTCAGCACGGTGTCGCGGCGCTCCCGGGCCGAGCCGGGATGGCGGATCGGGTCGTAGGCGTAGGGGTAGCGGACGACGCCGGCGAGCAGCGCCGCCTCGGGCAGCGTCAGCTCCGACGCGTGCTTGGAGAAGTAGTGCCGCGACGCCGCCTCGACGCCGTAGGCCCCGTCGCCGTAGTAGGCGATGTTGAGGTAGCGGCGCAGGATCTCGTCCTTGGTGAACCGCTTCTCCAGCGCCACCGCGTACTTCAGCTCGCGGATCTTGCGGGCGGCCGAGACCTCCCGGGCCTCCTGCCGCTCGGCGTCGGTGTCGGCCTGGGTGAGCAGCAGGTTCTTCACGTACTGCTGGGTGATGCCGGAGCCGCCCTGCGTCACCTGGCCGCTGCTGAGGTTGCTGGCGAGCGCCCGCAGGGTGCCCTGCGCGTCGATGGCCCCGTGCTCGTAGAAGCGGCTGTCCTCGATCGCCAGCACCGCCTGGCGCAGCACCGGGGCGATCTTGTTGAAGGGGACGTCGACGCGGTTCTGGTAGAAGAACGTGGCGAGGGTGGAGCCGTCCGCGGCGAGGATCTTCGAGCGCTGCGGGACGCCGGAGGTCGTCAGCCCGTCCGGCTCGGCCTCGAACCAGCCGGCGGCGTCGCGGGCGCCGACGCCCGCCGTGCACGCGGTCGGCAGCAGCATCAGCGCGACGAGCAGCCCGGCCAGGCCGCCGAAGGCGCCGAGCCCGCGCACGGCGCGGACCTTCTCGGCGCGGGTCGTCGACGGGGTCAGCAGGCGGCGCGGGCGGCGGCGCCGCGCCGCGGGGGCTCCCGGCCCGGGATCCCCTGCGTCATTTCCGGCCTCGGTCGGCACGCGCTCAGAGTAGACGGGCCTTCCCGAGCGGACCACCCCATTGGTGAGGTTCCGCCCGTTATCCCCCGAATCAGGCGTCGCGCCGCTCCCAGGTCCGGACACGGTCCCGGAATACCCGGGAAACGGCGCGCAACTCCGACTCCGCGTCCACGCCTCGCTCACCCGCCTCCCGGACCAGCGCGAACAGGCGTCCGCCCAGCTCGGTTCCGGCCTCCTCCGCCAGCCCCTCGGCGAGGCCGGACGGGGCGTCCATGCGCGCGGCGCGGCGCTGCAGCTGCGCGGCCAGCGACAGGGCGGGCTGGCCCATCGGCACGCCGTCGAGCGCCGAGGCCTCCGCGCCGCTCTTCTCCGCGCGCTCGGCCGCCTTGATCTGCTCCCAGTTGGCGTTGACCTCGTCGGCGCCGGAGACGGTGACGTCCCCGAACACGTGCGGGTGCCGCCGGACGAGCTTGTCGACGATCGCGCCCGCCACGTCGTCGATCGTGAACCCGGTCCCGTCGTCGCGCTCGGCGGCCACCACCGAGTGGAACGCCACCTGCATCAGCACGTCGCCCAGCTCCTCGCGGAGCGCGCCGTAGTCGCCGGCCTCGACGGTGTCGAGGACCTCGTAGGCCTCCTCCAGCAGGTACGGGACGAGGGTCGTGTGCGTCTGCTTGCGGTCCCACGGGCACTCGCGGCGCAGCGTGTCCATCACCGACACCAGGTCGAGCAGCCGCGCGCCCGGCAGGTCGTAGGAGCCGTGGAGCACCTCGACGTCCAGCGGATCGTCGACGACCAGGGCCCCGATCCCGCGCATCAGCGCCTCGTCGCCCTCGGGCGCGGCCACCCACAGCACGTCCGCGCGCCGCGCGTCGGCCACCAGGAGCGCCGGGTCGGGCTCCTCCACGAGGTCGGGGACGACGCCGGCGTCGAGGAGCGCGGGCAGCAGCGGGTGGCCGTCCCGGAGGCGGACGGCGTCGGCCGACCGGAGCGCGTCCCAGGCCCGCCAGGTCAGCAGGCCCGGCGCGACCCGGTGCGTGGTCGCCAGCAGGGTGAGGCTCATGGGCCTCAGATACCCGAATCGGGGCTGGACAGCCGGTAGACGATCGGGGCGACCTCGAACTTGGCGGGGTCGTAGTGCCCGTAGCGCGGGTTGACCTTGATGTGCATGCCGGCGGCGGTGCGCTGGAACAGCTCGTTCCACTGCCGCCCGGCCTGCTCGGTCGCCGGGTTCAGCCGGTTGTTCAGGTCGGCGCCGAACCGCTGCATGACCGCCAGCTGCGTCGCCACCAGCCGGGCGAGGTCGCGGGAGTGCGCGCGGGGCAGCCCGCTCGCCAGCGTGATCGACTGGGCCCCGCCCTGGCGGTCCAGGGCCTGGAGCGCGCCGTCGACCTGCCCTCCGGTCACCTCGACGCCGGCCCGGCGCGCCACCCGGTCGGCGACCCGGAAGTTGATCAGCAGGGTGAGCGCGCCCTGCAGGTCGGACTCGGAGTCGCCCGCGACCTGCGGTGCCGGGTTGGCGGGGTTGGCGCGCAGCTCGTTGGCCGCCGGGTCGGAGCGGAACTGCTCGCGCCAGTCGCGGACGGTCTGGCTGAGGGTGCTGACGGTGATGCGGTCGTCGCCGACGAGTGCGGCGGTGCCGACCTTCGGGGAGCCGCCGCAGCCGGCCAGCGCGGCGGCCGCCAGCACGGCCGCCACCGCCGCCTTCACGGACTTACCAGGCACGGATTCCTCGTCTCGTCGCTCGATCGGGGCGGCGCCAGCCTAGCGCCGCGCCGCGGACTCCAGGAACAGGGCGTCCACCAGGTCGGTCGCCCACTTCAGCAGCTCCTGGTCACGCAGCGGACGGCCCCCGAGCACCGCCGTCTTCGGCGCGGGCACGAGCAGGGTGTCGGTCGCCGGCTTCAGGATGCTCTTCGGGTACAGCCGCTGCAGCCTGACCTGCTTGGAGTCGGGCAGGTGCACGGGCGCGAACTTGACGAACGTTCCCTGGAGGGTGACGTCGCTCAGCCCCGCCCTGCGGGCCTTGGCCCGGAACCGGGCGACCTCCAGCAGGTTCAGCACCGGGACGGGCAGCGGACCGAACCGGTCCTTCAGCTCGTCGTGCACGGCGCCGATCTCGTCCTCGGAGGTGATCGCGGCGATCCGCCGGTAGGCGTCCAGCCGGAGCCGCTCGCCCGGCACGTACTCGTGCGGCAGGTGCGCGTCGACGGGCAGCTCGACCTTGGTCTCGACGGCCTCGGGCTCGCCGCCGCCCTCCTTCAGCTCCCGCACCGCCTCGCCGACCATCCGGACGTACAGGTCGAACCCGACGCCCGCGACGTGGCCGGACTGCTCGGCGCCGAGGATGTTGCCCGCGCCGCGGATCTCCAGGTCCTTCATCGCGACGTACATGCCGGCGCCGATCTCGGTGTGCTGCGCCAGCGTCGCGAGCCGCTCGTGCGCGGTCTCGGTGAGCGGCTGCTCCGGCTGGTAGAGGAAGTAGGAGTAGGCCCGCTCCCGGCCGCGCCCGACGCGGCCGCGCAGCTGGTGGAGCTGCGACAGCCCGTACATGTCGGCGCGGTCGACGATGAGGGTGTTGGCGTTCGGCACGTCCAGGCCGGACTCCACGATCGTGGTCGCGACCAGGACGTCGTAGTTCTTCTCCCAGAAGTCGACCATGACCTTCTCGAGCTCGTGCTCGTTCATCTGGCCGTGCGCGACCGCGATCCGCGCCTCCGGGACGAGCCGCGCCAGGGTCGCCGCGACCTTGTTGATGGACCGGACGCGGTTGTGCACGAAGAACACCTGGCCCTCGCGCAGCAGCTCGCGGCGGATCGCCGCGGCGATCTGCTTCTCCTCGTAGGGGCCGACGAACGTCAGGACGGGGTGGCGCTCCTCCGGCGGGGTGAGGATCGTCGACATCTCCCGGATGCCGGTGAGGCCCATCTCCAGCGTCCGCGGGATCGGCGTCGCCGACATGGCGAGCACGTCCACCTGCGTCCGCAGCCGCTTCAGCTCCTCCTTGTGCTCGACGCCGAACCGCTGCTCCTCGTCGATGATCACCAGGCCGAGGTTCTTGAAGCGGGTCTGCGACGACAGGATCCGGTGGGTGCCGACCACGACGTCCACCGAGCCCTCCGACAGCCCGTTCAGCGTCTCCCCGATCTCCCTGTCGGACTGGAACCGGCTGATCGGCTTCACCACGACGGGGAACGCCGCGAAACGCTCGGCGAACGTGGACAGGTGCTGCTGCACCAGCAGCGTCGTCGGCACGAGCACCGCGACCTGCCGCCCGTCCTGGACGGCCTTGAACGCCGCACGCACGGCGATCTCGGTCTTGCCGTAGCCGACGTCGCCGCAGATCAGCCGGTCCATCGGGACGGCCCGCTCCATGTCGCCCTTCACCTCGTCGATGGCGGCGAGCTGGTCGGGCGTCTCGTTGTAGGGGAAGGCGTCCTCCAGCTCCCGCTGCCACGGGGTGTCGGGCGCGAAGGCGTGGCCGGGGCTCGCCATCCGCGCCGAGTACAGCCGGATCAGCTCCCCGGCGATCTGCTTGACCGCCTTGCGGGCGCGGGACTTGGCCTTCTGCCAGTCGGCGCCGCCGAGCCGGTGCAGGCTGGGCGCCTCGCCGCCGACGTAGCGGGTGAGCTCCTCCAGCTGGTCGGTCGGGACGAACAGCCGGTCGCTCTTGGCGTACTCCAGGATCAGGTACTCGCGGGTGGCGCCCTGGACCGTGCGGCTGACCATCTCCACGTACCGCCCGACGCCGTGCTGCTCGTGCACCACGTAGTCGCCCGGCTTGAGCTGGAGCGGGTCGATGCCGCCGCGCCGCCGCGACGGCATGCGCCGCGCGTCGCGCGTGGAGGACTTCTGCCCCGACAGGTCGGTCTCGGTCAGCACCGCGAGCTTGACCGACTCCCAGGTGAACCCGTTCTCCAGCAGCCCGGTCGTGACGGTGACCACCGACGGCTCGGGCGCGCCGGCCACGTCGGCGAGCCGCGCGCCGACGCCCTCCTCCCGGGCGAGCTGGACGAGCCGCTCGGCCGGTCCGTGCCCGGCGGTGACCAGCACGACGCGCCAGCCGCCGTCCGTCCAGCCCTTGAGGTCGCCGACGACGCGGGAGGTGTCGCCGCGGTACGCCTCCGCCGGCTGCACCCCGAGGCTCAGCGTCTCCGCGCCGCCGCCGAGGGACCCGCCGTCCGGGAGCTCGGCGTCCGCGCCGCCCGCCGCCAGCGGGCTCAGCGCCGTCACGCTCCACCGCGGCAGCCCCAGCTCCGCGCTGTGCGCGCGGACCTCCTCCAGCGAGCGGAACGCCGCCGCCCCGAGGTCGATCGGCGCCTCTCCCCCGGCGGCGGCGTTGACCCAGCTCGCCTCCAGGAACTCCTGGCTCGTGCGGACCATCTCGACCGACCGGGTGCGGATCCGCTCCGGCTCGCAGACCAGCAGCGCCGACCCGTCCGGCAGCAGGTCGGTCAGCAGCTCCATGCTCTCGGCGAGGACGGGCGAGAACGCCTCCATGCCCTCGACGGTGTCGCCGTCGGCGATCCGGCCGAGGATCTCCTCCAGGGCGGGGTGCTCCTGCGCGAGCCGCCTCGCGCGCTCGCGCACCTTCTCCGTCAGCGGCAGCTCGCGGCACGGCGGCGCCCACAGCCCGCCCTGCGCGACCTCCAGGGAGCGCTGGTCGGCCGCCTTGAAGTAGCGGATCTCCTCGACGGTGTCGCCCCAGAACTCCACCCGCAGCGGGTGCTCCTCGGTCGGCGGGAACACGTCGAGGATCCCGCCGCGCACCGCGATCTCGCCGCGCTTCTCCACCAGGTCCACGCGCTGGTACCCGGCCTCCACCAGGCGCCGGACCGCGTCGTCCATGTCGGCGTCCTCGCCGGAGGCCAGCCGCACCGGCTCCAGGTCGGCGAGCCCGGACACGATCGGCTGGAGCACCGCGCGGACCGGCGTCACCACGACGTCCAGCGCGCCGCCCTTCGCCGAGCCGTCCCCGGCGGGCGGACCGCCCGCGCCCGGGTGGACGAGGCGGCGCAGCACCGCCAGCCGCTGCCCGACCGTGTCGGAGCGCGGGGACAGCTTCTCGTGCGGCAGCGTCTCCCACGCCGGGAAGTGCGCGACGCGCTCGGGGTCGAGCAGGCTCGACAGGGCGGCGGCCAGGTCCTCGGCCTCGCGGCCGGTCGCGGTCACCGCGAGCACGACGCCCTCGCCGTCCGCGCGCAGGCGGCGGCTCAGCGCGGCGGCCAGGATCGGCCACAGCGCGGCGGGTGCGACGATCTCCCGGTCCGTGCGCGGCCGCGTGAGCGCGCTCCGCAGGCCGGGGTCGGTGCACGCAAGGTCAACAAGTCCAGAAAGCGTCATTATTAGCCCGATATTCGCCCACAAATGGCCAATCACCCCGAGGCAGGGCAGGCCGAAAACCCGGAATCCAGCCGGACCCGGTACCGCGTACCAGCGTACGCGCCCCGGACGACGCTCGTTCAGGCGGAGCCGAAGGCGCCCGCCCGGGCACGCGGCCCGCCGTCCGCACCCTGACCGGCGAGGACGGCGACACGGCCGTCACCAAGAAAAGGCAAATAGCGGACGGAGCGCAGCCAAGCGATTACGCTGCGAGATTGTGACCGATCTGCGTACGTCGCCGGTCAACGGCGGCGATCTCTTCTCAGAACGCGCCCGCCAGTACGCCCTAGAGAAGCCCCTGCAGCGGATCCACATCCTCGAAGCGGGCTGCGGCTGGGGGACGGGGCTGGACCTCGGCGACCGCGAGCGCGAAGTCACGGGGGTCGACCTGGAGTCCCCGGAGCTGCGCGCCTACACCTGCGAGCGGCCCGACCTCGACGCCTGGCACCTCGGCGACCTGCGCACCGTCCCGCTGCCGCCGCGCGCCTTCGACATCGTCCACGCCTCGTACCTGATCGAGCGCGTCCCGCACGCCGAACTGGTGCTCGACCGGTTCGTCGCCGCGCTGAAGCCCGGCGGGCTCCTGCTGGTGCACCTGCGCGACCGCGACACCGCGTTCGGGTTCCTCGACCGCACGCTCCCGCGCTGGCTGCGCGCGTCCGGCCGGCGCCGCGCCCGCCCGGGGCGCGCCCCGGCCGCCGAGCGCG
>NZ_JBEUPA010000121.1:0-28383 GCF_040492065.1 Actinomadura sp. NPDC000929
CCGCCTCCTCCGGGACGGCCACCGCGAACGCCCCGGTCTCGGCGACCGCCGACCACAGCGCGCGCCCCGGCCCGGTGTCCCCCGCGGCCCAGGCGCGGGCCGCGTCGGCGGTTCCGGCCGCGCCCAGCAGCTTGCGCAGCGTCTCGCCGAACATCCGCTGTTCGGCGGAGAGAACGAACTTCACCGGGACCCCCTCGGCAGGCCGAGCAGCCGCTCGGCGATCACGTTGCGCTGGATCTCGTTCGTGCCCGCGTAGATGGGGCCGGCCAGCGAGAACACGTAGTTCTCCAGCCACTCCGACTCCAGCTCGCCGTCCGGGCCGAGCAGGTCGAGCGCGGTCTCGTGCAGCGCCACGTCCAGCTCCGACCAGAACACCTTGTTCAGGCTCGACTCCGCGCCGGCGTCGTCGTCCCGCGAGACCGTCTCGAAGCCCTTGAGCCGGTAGGCCCGCGCCCTGATCCACACGTCCGCGACCCGGTCCCGCAGCGCGTCGCCGGAGGCGTCCGCGCGCTCCTTCCACAGCTCGACGAGCCGCTCGGCCGCCGCGGTGAACCGGCCGGGGCTGCGCAGCGTGAGGCCGCGCTCGTTGCCGGCGGTGGCCATCGCGACCCGCCAGCCGTCCCCGGGCTCGCCGATGACGTCCTCGTCGGGGACGAAGACCCTGTCGAGGAACAGCTCGGCGAACGCGGGCTTGCCGTCCAGGCGCCCGATCGGGCGGACCGTCACGCCCTCCGCGTCCAGCGGGAACATCAGGTAGGTGAGCCCCTTGTGTCTACTCACTGCGGGGGGACGACCCCCCGCACCCCCCGGTTCGCTCCGCTCATCTCCGGACGCCTCGGGGTCCGACCGGAACAGGCCGAATCCCCGGTCGGCGAACGCCGCCCGGGAGCTCCACGTCTTCTGCCCGTCCAGCAGCCAGCCGCCGTCGGTCCGGGTCGCCGTCGCCCGCAGGGCCGCCAGGTCGCTGCCCGCGCCCGGCTCCGACCACGCCTGCGCCCAGATCACCTCGCCCGCCGCCATCGGCGGCAGGATCCGCGCGAGCTGCTCGGGCGTCCCGTGCTTGAGCAGCGTCGGCGCCAGCAGGTTGATGCCGTTCTGGCTGACCCGCCCCGGCGCGCCCGCCGCGTAGTACTCCTCCTCGAAGACCAGCCACTGGAGCACCGACGCGCCGCGCCCGCCGTACTCCTCCGGCCACGACACCACGCCCAGCCGCGCCGCGCCGAGCGTCCGCTCCCACTCGCGGTGCGCGGCGAAGCCCTCCCCGGTCTCCAGCGACGGGAGGGGCCGCGCCGGGACGTGCTCGCGCAGCCACGCCCGCACCTCGCCGCGGAACTCCTCGTCCGCCGCCCCGAACTCAAGATCCATGCGACCCTCTTTCTAACAACTGTTTGGTAGAGTATCCGCCCCTCGCCGCCCCCGCCGCCCCCTCCCGCCCAGTGAGATCCCCGGCGGCCGGGAAACCCCCTCGGAAGCCGCCGCTCGGCGGTGAGGGGAGGCCGTTCGGCGCGTCGGCGCCGCCGCTCTCCCGCATCTGCCGGGGATGTCCTGTCGTGGGGCTCCCGGGCCGCCTTACGTTCGGGCCGTCCGGCAGGAGACCCACGCGGTGAGGACGGTCAGACATGCAGTCCAGAAGATGGCTTCTCGCGGTCGCCTCGGCGGCGTCGGCGGGAGCGGCGGCCGTGGCGTTCGCGGCCTCGGCGCCCGCCCGGGCGCAGGACGGGCCGCGCGCCGGAGAGGCCCCGGCCTGCGCGGAGGGGACGACCGTGCGGACCGACAAGGGCCCGGTGTGCGGGACGGCGGGGGACGGCGTCCGCTCCTGGCTCGGCGTCCCCTACGCGGCGCCCCCCGTGGGGAACCTGCGGTGGGCGCCGACCGCGCCGCCCGCGGGTTGGACGTCCACCCTGGAGGCGACCCGGCGCGGGAGCGCGTGCCCGCAGCCGCCCGGCCTCGGACCCGGCTCGACCAGCGAGGACTGCCTCACGCTGGACATCACCGCCCCTGAGAGGACCGGCGGCCGGCCGCTGCCGGTGATGGTGGAGCTGCACGGCGGCGGGTTCCGGCTCGGGTCGCCGTCCGACGGGACGCACCTCGTCAGGGAGGGCGGCGTCATCAACGTCGGGGTGCACTACCGGCTCGGGATCTTCGGGTTCATGGCGCACGAGGGGTTCGGCGCCCACGCGGGCAACTACGCGCTGCGGGACCAGCAGGCCGCGCTGGGATGGGTCCGGCGCAACATCGCGCGCTTCGGCGGCGACCCCCGCAACGTGACGATCTACGGCGCGTCCGCCGGAGGGTCGAGCGTCTGCGCCAACACCGCGTCCCCGGCCGCGAAGGGCCTGTTCCAGAAGGGCATCGCGCAGAGCGGCGAGTACAACTCGCTGCTCGGCGTGGACGTCCAGTGGCAGCCGCAGGACTGCAAGGCCGAGCTGCCGGGCGAGGACGAGGCCCGGAAGGCCGGTGAGCGGTTCGCCGCCGCGCTCGGCTGCGAGGACGCCGCCTGCCTGCGCGCCCTGCCCGTCGACAAGCTGCTCAAGCAGGCCGGCAACGGCATCGGACCGGACGCCGGGACGCAGGGCCCGGTCGTGGACGGCGAGATCCTCCCGATGTCGCCCGCCCGGGCGTTCGCCGAGGGGAGGGTCAACAAGGTCACGCTGATGCACGGCGTCGACCGGGACGAGGTCCAGCTCCCGTCCGCCGACACCCCCGAGAAGTACCGGGAGTACGTCCGGCAGCAGTACGGGCCGCTCGCGAGCCGCGTCCTGAAGCTGTACCCGCTGGAGCGCTTCCCGGCGCCGTCCGCGTTCATCGCGTACCGGACGATCGTCGCCGACTCCAACTCCGTGTGCCCCGCGCTCCTCAACGACGAGCGGCTGGCCAGGCACATCCCGGTCTTCGCCTACCAGACCGACAACGCCGACGCCCCGCCCATGTTCTTCCTCGACCCGACGAAGCCGAACGGCTCCTACCACGTGAGCGAGAGCCCGTTCCTGTCGCCGTTCCCCGGCGGCGCCGAGCCGACCGCGAACCAGAAGGCGTTCGGCGCGCAGCTCACCGCCCAGTGGACGGGGTTCGCCCGCACCGGGAACCCCACCGTGGACGGGACGCCCTTCTGGCCGCGCTTCACGCCCCGGGACCCGGCCGTCCTCTCGCTCGTCCCGGCCGGGGACAGCCAGGTCACCCACGAGATCGCGGAGCAGCACCACTGCGGCTTCTGGAACCGGCACGCCCCCTTCGGAGGCTGAGCGCCTTGACGCCCGGTGCCACGACCTGTGCCGGACGTGACAGATGTCCCACCCCGCCCTTGATCATCGATCGGCCCCGCGGTTTCCATGTGCGCATGCACGCCACAGTGGTCGTCCTCGTGGTCGACGCCGGCGGGCGGCGGGAGGCCGCCGACGAGGTGATCCCGGTCGGGGTGGGGCGCGCGGTCCGGTTCATCCGGCGGTCGGACGTCCGGTACGCCGAGGCCCACGGCGACTACGCCCGCCTCTACACGGGCACGGGCAGTCACCTCGTCCGGGTCTCGCTGGCCGCGCTGGAGGAGGCGTGGCGGGACGCCGGATTCGTCCGCATCCACCGGTCGCATCTGGTCGCCCTCGCCCACGTCGAGGAGATGGTCGTCGAGTCGGGGCGGTGCACGCTCCGGCTCGGCGACGCGCGGCTGACCGTCAGCCGCCGCAACGCCGGCGCCCTCCGCGACCGGCTCGTCCGGGGCGCCCTCCCTGGAACCAGAACCCAGTGAAGGAGATCCCATGCGTCACAGCAGACGGGCGGCGGCCCTCACCGCCGCCGCGTGCCTGGCCGTCAGCGCGTCCGTCGCCCCCGGACCGGCCGCGTCCGGACGCCCCCTGCCCGGCGACTGGCCGACCTGGCAGCAGAACCTGAACGGCACCCGGTACAACCCGGCCGAACGCGGCATCACGCCCGCGAACGTCGGCGGACTCAAGCTCAGATGGGCCTTCGGTTTCCCGAAGCAGGCGGGCGCCCCCCACAGCCAGCCCGCCGTCGTGGGCCGCACCGTCTATTTCGGCGGCCCGGACGGACGCTTCCGCGCCCGCGACGCCCGCACGGGCGCGGCCAAGTGGGAGTTCGACCTCGGCACCGTCGGGACGGGTTTCGCTCAGGTCCGCGACGGCGCGGCCGTCTCCCACGGCCGGGTGTTCTTCGGAGACACGCGCGGCTACATGTACGCCCTGGACCAGGACACCGGCAAGCTCGACTGGGCGAAACGGATCGACGACCACGTCAGCGCCACCGTCACCAGTTCCCCCATCGTCTACCGGGGCCGTGTCTATGTCGGGGTGTCCAGCGGCGAGAACCTCATGGGCAAGGAGCACCCCTGCTGCACGTTCCGCGGCCACGTCGACGCCCTGGACACCGACACGGGCGAGCTCGACTGGCGCTTCTACACCGTCCCGGAGCCGCGCCAGGACGGCACCTGGCCGAACGGGGTGCCGCGCTACACGCCGTCCGGCGCGGGCGTGTGGAGCAGCCCGTCCATCGACTCCGCCACGGGCACCCTCTACGTCGGCACCGGCCAGAACTACAGCGGCAGCGGAGGGCACTTCGACTCCGTCCTCGCCCTGGACGCCAGGACGGGGAGACCGCGCTGGACCCGCAAGATGACCGACGTCGACACCTGGCGCCGCGAGTGCAGCAGCCCGTCCCCCGAAGACCAGCAGTACTGCCCCAACCTCCCCGACGGCACCGCCCTGGACTTCGACCTCGGCGCCGCGCCCAGCCTGTTCACCGTGCACGGGCGCCGCCTCATCGGCATCGGCCAGAAGGTCGGCGTCTACCACGTCCTGGACGCCCGCACGGGGGAGATCGTCTGGCAGCGCCAGCTGTCCACGCCGATGCCGGGCGGCGGCCTGAGCGGGATCCAGTGGGGCGCGAGCTACGACGGCCACCGCCTCTACGTCGCCACCTACATGGCGAACCCGGGCACGCTGTTCGCGCTCGACCCGTCCAACGGCCACGTCGCCTGGAAGACGCCGAACCCGGCGGACGGCTGCACCACCGGCGGCGCGGCCCAGTACCCGAAGGTGTGCCGCCTCGGCCACCCGCCCGCCGTGACGACCACCCCCGGCCTCGTCTGGGAGGGCGGCATGGACGGCAAGATGCGCGCCTACTCGTCCCGCACCGGCGAGGTCCTCTGGAGCTTCGACACCATCGCCGACTTCCCGACCGTCGACGGCGGCACCGCCCGCGGCGGCTCCCTGGCCGGCGGAGGCGGCGCCGTGGTCTCGCACGGCATGGTCTACGTCCTGACCGGCGACATGTTCACGCCCTACCCCAACGACAAGGGCTACGCCCTCCTCGCCTTCAGCCGCTGACGCGGGCGACGCCGCAGAAGGCGTCCACCTCCGGCGGCTCATCGAACGGGGACGGCTCCGGCCGCCACCGCGACACCGGCACTACGCCCGGCGCCGCCCAGCCAGTGGTTCCAGATCCGCGCCGAATGCGGAGCCCGCGATCCTGTTGCGGTCGGCGCTTCCGGCGACCCGCTGGCCCATGCCGGGCATCCGGCAGGGCATGCACGACCTCTGATGTACTGGCCACGCCGCTCGGTCGAGCGGCTCGGTGGCGTTCGGGAGGTGCGTATGGTCAGCGAGAACACTGCCAGGCTGGCGGTACTGATCGATGCCGACAACGCGCAGGCCGCGATCGTCGAGGCCCTGCTGGCCGAGGTCGCGAAGTACGGGACCGCGCATGTCAAGCGGGCTTACGGCGACTGGACGGGCACCAGCCTGCGGGGCTGGAAGGAGCGGCTGCTCGACCAGTCGATCCAGCCGGTCCAGCAGTTCGCCTACACCAAGGGCAAGAACGCGACCGACGCGGCGATGGTCATCGACGCGATGGACCTGCTGTACTCCGACCGCTTCGACGGGTTCTGCCTCGTCTCCAGCGACAGCGACTTCACCCGCCTGGCCGCGCGCATCCGCGAGTCCGGCCTGACCGTGTACGGCTTCGGTGAGCGCAAGACGCCCAAGCCCTTCGTGGCGGCGTGCGACAAGTTCATCTACATCGAGAACCTCCTGTACGACCAGGACGCCACCACCCCGGCCGCCGCGACGCTCAAGCCGGCGCCCCCGACACCGGCCGCCAAGCTGAAGAAGGACGCCGCCCTCGTCAACCTTCTCCGCAACGCCGTCGAGGCGGCCTCCGACGAGGACGGGTGGGCCGCCCTGGCGTCCGTCGGCCACATCATCACCAAGCAGCGCCCCGAGTTCGACTCCCGCAACTACGGCTACGCCAAGCTCAACGAGCTGATCGCCGCGACGACGCTGTTCGTCCTGGACCGCCGCAGCCCCGGCGACGGCAAGGCGAACATCATCTACGTCCGCGACAAGCGCCAACAGGACAAGAAGTCCTCCTAGCCCCGTTAACGCGCGCCACCCGGGCGAGGGCGGTGCGGGCGGTCTGGTGTGAAGACGCCGATGCCGTTGGCGACCGCGCGTTCTGAGCCGTCCGACGGGGTGTTGCGGACGGTCACCGCGGGCTCGCCGGGGGACCGGGCGACGAGCGCCGAGGAGCCGCCGCCGTCGAGGTTCACGGCGTCGTCGGCGCCGGCCTTGTCGAGCAGGGACGCCAGTTCGGCGACGGTCAGGCCGCCGCTGCGCTCGGACCTGCCGTCCACCACCACGAGGTAGAAGTGCCGGCCGTCGCGGCTCACCCCGGCCGCCGTGCGCGGCGCCGGGCCGGTGGCGCTCAGGCCGTCCAGCGGCCTGCCGTCGCGCAGGATCGGGAACCCGCCCACGGCGAACCGGAAGCGGACCGGCCCGGTGAAGCGGTAGGAGACCCGCACCCGGTCGCCGGGCTTGAGGCGGCGCAGCGCACCGGCGCCCTTCTCCCGGCCGACGAGCACGGTCGTGCCGGACGGGATCGCGCCGCCGCCCACCGTGCCGGAGACCCCCGTCACGACGCCCCGCCGCACGGTCACCTCGGCGGTGTCCGTGCTGCACGGGTCGTTGCGCACCTTGTCCGTCCCGCACACCGCGCGCTGCCGCGACACATCCCCCCATTCGGGACCGAAGGCCCCGACGCCGCCGACCGGGAGCGCGTACTGGTTGAGGCCGCGCAGGGCGATGGACGTCCTGCCGGAGCGGACACTCCCGGCCAGGCGAAGGCGCCCCACGTGCCCGCGCCGGTCGACGCCGACGCCGATGACGTCCTCGGCGGACGTGCCGGGCGGCAGCGAGGGCCCGAAGCGCTGCCCGTCGGGCACGGCGCCCTTGAGCGGACGGCCGCCGTCCACCTCGGGCCCGGACGACGACCCCGTGGGCGCCACCCCGGCATGGGTCTCGCTGATGTTGAAGAAGTCGCCGTTCACCCCGGCCACGGCGTTCTGCGCGTCCGCCATCGCCGACACCGTGCGCCTTGCGGCGACCACGGGCGGCCGCAGGAGCCCGACCCCGGCCTGCCGCAGGTCGACGTCCACCAGATTCCCGGCGACCGCCCCGCCTGCCCCGGACGTCTCGAACCCCCGCAACGTCGCCCCGGACGCGAGCCTCTCGGAGGAGGTGAACCGCACGTCCCCGACCTCGGCCGAGACGCGGGCCCGCGCCCCTGCCGCGTCGGCGCGCTCCCCCGACCCGGCCCCGTCACCGGCCGGCGCGTCCGCCCGCGCCGGACCCCACCCGACCCCGACCACCACGACCGCCGCCGCCCCCACGACCACCCACCTACCAGCCATCCGCCCACCTCTCCACCTGGCTTCTCTGCTTTTGATCATGACTCGCGCCGGGTGAAAGGCAAAGGATGCGGAGGGTGACACCCGGGGAAGATCACGCGACGCCCACCGGCGGGGTCAGCCGAAGGTGGGGAGGCCGTAGCGGTCCTGGTCGGAGGGGCGGGGGGCCTCGGGGCCGTCGCGGCCCAGGCGGAGCATGCGGCAGACGCGGACCGTGCGGAACTCGCGGCCCCGGACGTTGAACCTGTGGCCCGGCGTCGCGCGGATGCCGTCGGCGATCGCTGTCCACTCGGCGAGTTCGGCGTCCGACGGGGAGTCGCCCTGGAACTCGCGGAGCCTCGGCATCAGGTCGGTGAAGTGGCGCGCCAGCCGGTCGCGGGCCTCCTCGGGGTCGTCGCCGCCGGTGAGCGGGGCCCAGGCCTCGCCGTCGACCTCCACCGCGATGAAGGTGGGAGGGAGCAGCACGACCCCGGGGTGGGTGCGGACCGCGTGCCGCGCCTCCGTGCGGACCATCTCCGAGACGGTGCCGGGCACCGGGAGCCGCCCGACGAGGTTCAGCCGGAGTTGCGCCTCCCACTGGCCGCACGGCGCGGGCGGGTCGAGCAGGTGGTCGCGCAGCAGGGCGTCGGCGGAGAGGTCGGCGTCGGTGGACCGGGGCGGCTCCATCACGCGGTCACCGAGCAGGATGAACTTCTCCACCCGGATGACCCGGTAGCGGCGGTCGCCGATCTCCCACTCGTCCTTGGCGAGCTGCTCGCCCTCCTCGGGGTCGAGGCGCGCGGCCGCCGCGAGCATCGCGCGGGCGGTCGGGGGGTCGGTCTCCTGCGCGGCGGCGGTGCGGAGGTCGATCGCGAGGTTGTAGCGGGCGGTGGCCGGGCCGTCCGCGCCCAGCGACCCGATCCGCCATTCTTTCCCAAATTGCACCGCATGGCCGAATTCGGGGGATCCTGCGGGAAAGAGCTTGGGGTACCGCCGGATCCGCTCACCGAGTTCCCGGTCTCGGACGTCCGCGACCGGATCCAGCCGGGCCACCACGTTGATGTGGTCGTACCCGGGCATCAGCGGGAAGGTCATGCCCGCATCCTGGCCGGATGCGGCAACCCCCGCACGGCTTTTCTCGCATTCGAACGCCGGAAAGATTGGGAGTTGAGGTATTTGCAGCAGTTATTCGAGCGCCCTATCGGTGAGGATGATAACGGCTTTCGTATCGTCCGGAGGGGGGCGGAGGCGCCCGCCCGGGGGCCGTCCGGCACGGCGGCATGGGAGCCGACGCCGTGCCGGACGGCGGTCTCGCGGAGCGGGCGTCAGGGACTGCCGCAGGTGACGGACGGGGCCGCCTGG
The DNA here is from genome assembly GCF_040492065.1 of Actinomadura sp. NPDC000929. Classification (NCBI taxonomy): domain Bacteria; kingdom Bacillati; phylum Actinomycetota; class Actinomycetes; order Streptosporangiales; family Thermomonosporaceae; genus Actinomadura; species Actinomadura sp. NPDC000929. The sequence continues at coordinate 9,035 of NZ_JBEUPA010000121.1, forward strand.
TTCCCTCCCGGGGCGTTGACGGTGAACCCGAAGGAGGCGGACGCGCCCGGAGCGAGGTTCGCGTTCCAGCTCACCGGTTTCACCGTGACGACGTTGCCGCTCGTGCTCGGGGTCCCGTTCCACAGGCCGCTGATCTGCTGCCCCGAGCCCATCGTCAGGACGGCCGTCCACGAGCTGACCGCGCCGGCGCCCGCCGTGATGGTCACCTGGCCGTTGAAGCCCGTGTCCCACTGCGCGGTGCGGGTGTAGGCGCAGGTGACGGTGCCCGGATCGCCCGGGCCGCCTGGGTCCGTGCCGCCGAGGGCTTCGAGGGACGCGTTGTAAGCGGGCTTCTTGCCGTAGTTCCCGTCGAACAGCAGTGCTGCCCCCTCACCGGGGAAGACGTCGGGAATCCACGAGTACTTGTCGGTGATGCCCCAGACGGTGATGACGGTGCAGCGCGGCACGGCGAGGCACGCGGAGACGACCTTCTTGTAGTCGTTGGCCTGGGTGGCGAGCTTGGAGGCGTCGGCGGGCGTGGACATGCGGATGTCCAGTTCGGTGATGTGGACGTCCACGCCCAGGTCGGCGAAGCGCTGCATGTTGGCCTGCATGTCGGACGGGACGCCCCCCAGCGTCAGGTGCGCCTGCAGGCCCACGCAGTCGATCGGGACGCCGCGCGCCCTGAAGTCCTTGACCATGGCGTAGACGGCATTGCTCTTCGCGTTCTGGCCGTCGATGTTGTAGTCGTTGTAGCAGAGCTTGGCGCCGGGGTCGGCCGCGCGCGCCGCCCGGAACGCCTCCTCGATGTAGCCGTCGCCGATGACGCGCTGGAACACCGAGTCGCGCCGCGCGCCGGAACCGTCCTGGAACGCCTCGTTGACCACGTCCCAGTAGGCGATCTCGCCCGCGAAGTGGCCGGCCTCCTTGGCGATGTGGTTCCGCATGGCGCTCAGCAGGTCGTCGCGGGAGGAGATGGCGCCGACCCAGCCCGGCAGCTGGTTGTGCCACACCAGGGTGTGCCCGCGGATCTTCATGCCCTGCGCCTGGGCGTGGCCGACGAGCTGGTCGGCGGCGCCGAAGCCGAACGAGTTCCTCGACGGCTCGGTGGTGTCCCACTTCATCTCGTTCTCGGGCGTGAGCTGGTTGAACTCGCGGTCGAGCGTGGAGGCGTACGCCGACTCGCCCAGGTGGGACTGGGCCGCGGCGGCGCCGAAGACCCGGCCTTTCGCCGCGGCGGCCTCCTTGAGGGTGCCCGGGGCGGCCGACGCGGGGAGCGCGACGGCGACCAGCGCCGCCAGGAGCAGTGCGCTCGCGCCGAGCAGCGCGAGAAGTGCTCTCCTCATGGTCTCCTCCTTGGGGTGGGGGACGAGAACCACCGAAAAGTTTCGACATCTTTTCGGCAGTCGAGGGGAAACTAACCCCAGGAAACTCGGGCGTCAACGGGCTTTCCTTGTTTTCACAGGTCAGTGAGGCTGGCTGGTGATCCGGTCCGAGATCGTCCGTCGAAAGTTTTCGGACTGTGCTGGCGGGAGAGTCGGTCTCGATGCCATCTGCTGATCGATTCCGTTCGACCGAAGGTCGTTTTTCTCGATCGAGGAAAATGCGTGGCGAAAAACGCCGGACGGACCATTGAAATAATGATCGATAGGGCATCTTCCCAGAGAGGGGCGGAACGGAATCCATTCACATGCCAGTCGTTTTCCGCTGCCCCGGAACAGTGGACCGCGGCGTCCGGCGGGCTCCGCGGCGGAAGGGAGATCGATGGGAGATGCGGCAGTGCCGCGCGCCGACCTCGTGCTGGAGGGCGGCGGCGTGAAGGGCATCGCGCTGGTCGGCGCGATCGCCGAGACGCAGGCGCGGGGTTACCGGCTCGGCGCGCCGGCCCGCGTCGCGGGGACGTCCGCCGGCGCCATCGTCGGAGCCCTGCTGGCGGCCGGGATGCCGGTCCCGGAGATGGTCGAGCTCATGCGGAAACTCGACTACCGGTCGTTCCAGGACGGCTCGCGCTTCGCCGTCGTACGGGGCCTGTCTCTGCTCACCACCCTCGGGCTGCACAAGGGCGACGCCCTGCACCGGTGGATCTCGGCGCGCCTGAAGGAATGCGGGGTCGAGACGTTCGGTCAGTTGAGACTGCGCGATCCCGATTCGGCGCTCCCGCCGGAGCGCGCCTACAAACTCGTCGTCGTGGTCTCCGACGTCAGCAGCGGGCGAATGGTCCGCCTGCCATGGGACTACGAACGGTACGGCCTGGATCCCGACGAGCAGCCCGTCGCGGACGCGGTGCGCGCCTCGGCGTCCATTCCGGTGTTCTTCCGGCCGTGCCGCGTCTGCCGCAAGGACGGCCGCGCCTGCGTCCAGGTGGACGGCGGGATGCTCTCCAACTATCCGATCACCATCTTCGACCGGGAGGACCGCGAGCCCCGCTGGCCGACGTTCGGAGTGAAGCTGTCGGCCCGCCCGCTTCCCGGGGGCGTCTTCCCGCAGTGGCGCGCCGTCCGCGGCCCGGTCGGCTACGGGCGCGCGCTCGTCTCGACGATGGCGGAGGCGCACGACCGGGTGCAGATGGACGAGCCGGCCATCGTGGACCGCACCATGTTCGCCCGCACCGACGGTGTCCTCGCGACCGACTTCGACCTCGACGCGGCGACCCGCGACCGTCTCTACGCGGCGGGCCGCGAGGCCGCGGCCCGCTTCCTGGACGACTGGGACCACCGCGCCTACCTGGCGCGCCACCGGGCTCCCCGCCCCGTCGCGAGCCCGGCCCCCGACTGACCGGGCCGATCCCGGCCCCGGGTCAGAGGGTGGCGGCCAGCTCGTCGAGGGCGGTGGTGAGCACGTCCACGCCCTTCAGGAACTCGGCGATCTCGATGTGCTCCTCGTCGGAGTGGTCCAGCGAGCTGTCGCCCGGCCCGTACGTCGCCATGGGCACGTCCCAGTGGGGGGCGACGGTGTTCATGTCGGACGTGCCCGTCTTGAGGGTGGGCCTGGGCGTCCCGCCGTGCCGCCGGATGGCCGCCGACACCGCCCGCACCACCGGGTCGGTCCGCCCGCGCCGGACCGCCGGGACGTGCCGGACGACCGTGACCTCGCCGCCGTTCGCGCGGGCGCGCAGCCGCTCGGCCAGGGCCTCCGCGTCGTACCCGGGCGGGACGCGGCAGTCGACGTCGAGCCGCGCCTCGGTGAGGTCGCCGTGGACGCCGCGCAGGGTGGCGGCGGGCAGCCCGAACGCGCCGTGGTCCCGCTCGGGGCCGAGCGCCTCCAGCAGGTCGTGCCAGAACGCCACCGCGACCTCGGTGGCCTTGGCGGCGGGGTTGGTGGAGTGCGTCGCGGCGCGGGCCACCCGGTACCCGATGTCGATCTTGCCCTTGTAGCCGAGCACGACCCGCGACCAGCCGCTCGGCTCCCCGACCAGCAGCGCGTCCGGCGCGGGGACGGTGCGCGCCAGGTGCTCGCCGCCCCGCGACAGCCGTTCCTCCTCCACCGCGCCCACGACCCGCAGGGTGCCGGGGAACGAGGGCCGGGCCGCCGCCGCGCTGATCATCGCGGCGAGCGGCCCCTTGGCGTCCGCGGCGCCCCGGCCCACGAGCCGGCCGCCCTCGCGCCGCGCGGGCAGCGGCCGGTCGACGGTGTCGAGGTGGCTGAGCAGCATCACCACGGGCCCCCGGCCGGTGCCGATGTCGCCGATCACGTTGCCGGCCTCGTCGCGTCCCGCGGCCATGCCGAGGTCGTTCATGACCTTCTCCAGGTACCGCGCCAGCTCGTCCTCCCGGCCGGACGGGGAGGGGATCGACAGCATCGCGTGCAGCAGGTCGACGGGGCCGCTCATGTGATCTCCAGTGTCGTGCCGGCGCCGTCCAGGGCCGCGGTGACCGGGCGGGGGATCCGCCCGTCGCCGATCGACACCCGGGGGACGCCCGCGAGCAGGGCCTCGCGGGAGGCGATGAGCTTGCGGTGCATGCCGCCGCTCGCCGCGTGGGGGACGGGGCCCTCGCGCGGGAGCGGGCAGCGGTCGAGCAGGGAGCCCTCGTCGGACGGGTCGCGCAGCACGCCCGGCGCCGCCGTCAGCAGGACCAGCCGCTCGGCGCGCAGCGCGCCCGCGACCGCCGCCGCGACCCGGTCGGCGTCCACGTTCACCGGCGCGCCGTCCTCGCCCAGCGCGGGCGGCGACACCACGGGCACGAAGCCCGCGCCGACCAGCACGTTCAGCAACCGCGGCCGGACACCGGTGAGCCGCCCGCTGTGGTCGTCCCGGACGATGACGGTGCGGCCGTCGCGCACGGTGCGCTGCGCGGGCTTGCGCCGCGCCCGCAGCAGCCCGCCGTCCAGCCCCGTCACTCCGACGGCCGGGACGCCGCTCGCGGCCAGGGCGCGCAGCAGCCGCGGCTTGACCCGCCCGGCGAGCGCCAGCGTGAGCACCTCCAGCATGGCCGGATCGGTGTGGCGGCTGGTCACGCCGCTCGGCGAGACGAGGGTGCGGGCGGGCACGCCGAGGTCCGCGGCGAGCCGGTCGACGTCGGCGGCGCCGCCGTGCACGAGGACGGCCCGGCCCGCGAGCCCGGCGAGGTCCGCGCACACCGTCTCGGCGGGCACCGCACCGCCGCACTTCACGACGACGATCCCTCCCGCACCGGCCCCCATCAGACCGGGTGCAGGCCGGGGAACCCCAGGCCCAGGGTCTCGGGCTGGCCGGTGCGGATGTTCAGGCACTGCACCGCGGCGCCCGCTCCGCCCTTCACCAGGTTGTCCAGCGCGGCGATCGCGGTGATCCGGTCGCCGTCCACCGCGAAGCCGACGTCGCAGTAGTTGGACCCGGACAGCAGCTTCGGATCGGGGAGCCGGTGCGTTCCCGTGCGGTGCGCGACGATCCGCACGAACGGCTCGCCGGCGTAGCGCTCGCGGTAGGCGCGGCGGACGGCCCTCTCGTCGGCGGAGGCGGAGCCGGTGGCGTGGCAGACGACCTGCACTCCGCGCACGGCCTCGACCCCGGTGGCGGTCATCCTCGCGTTCAGCCCGGTCAGCCGCGCCACCTCCGCCTCGTGGCGGTGCCGCACGGGGGCGAACACCCGCAGCGCGCCGCTGCGTTCGGCGTGCAGGTTGGCGTCCCCGGCGAGGGCGCCCGACCCGCTCGACCCGGTGCGGGCGTCGATCTGCACGTCCGGGCCGATCAGCCCGGTCAGGGGGTGCAGCGCCAGGATCGCCGCCGTGGCCATGCACCCGGGCACGCTGATGAGGTCGGCCTCGGCCAGCTCCGCGCGGAACAGCTCGGGGACGCCGGGGACGAACGCGCCGAGCAGTCCGGGCGCGGCGTGCGGGACGCCGTAGTACCGCTCGTAGACGGCGGGGTCGGGGTCGCGGAAGTCGCCGGAGAGGTCGATGACCGTCCTGGCCCGTCCCCTCATCTCGGGCAGCAGGCTCATGGTGGCCTTGTGCGGGGTCGCCGTCAGCAGCACGTCGCAGGCGCCGAGGTCGTCCGGGGCGCTGAACAGCAGGTCGGTCTGGGCCCGCAGGTTGGGGTGGACGGAGTCCACGCGGCGGCCGGGGAACCGGGTCGAGACCGCGTGCGCGACCTCCGTCCCCGGATGGCCGATGAGCAGCCGCAGCAGCTCGCCGCCGAGGTATCCGGCGGCGCCCAGGACGCCGACCCGGATCACGCCGCCTCCAGCACATGGGAGACGATCGCGTCCGCGACGTCCACGTCCTCGCCGTGCGCGTCCTGGAACCCGCGGAACTCGACGTTGTGGTTGACCTCCAGGACGAGCGGCCCCTCGGGGCCCTCGATCAGGTCGACGCCCAGGATCCCGCCGCCCACGGCCCGCGCGGCCCGCAGGGCCGGCTCGACCAGGTCGGGCGTGAGCGGGCAGGGCTCGGATCGCGCGCCCCGGGCGGCGTTGGTGCGCCAGCCGTCCGAGTAGCGGTACGTCGCGCCCACCACCGTGTCCCCGGCGACGATCACCCGGATGTCGCGTCCCGGTTTGTCGACGAGTTCCTGCAGGTAGACGATGTGCTGGAGCGGGGAGGGCAGCGCGGCCCGGTGTTCCAGGACGGCCTGCGCCGACTCCCGGTCGCGTACGGCCGCCGCGAGCCGTCCCCACGACCCCGTCAGCGGTTTGATCACCACGGGGAAGCCCAGCCGCTCGGCGGCCTCGGCGCCCTCGTCCGGGGTGAGCGCGACCGCCGTGCGCGGGGAGGGGACGCCGGCGCGCTCCAGCTCCAGCGAGGTGCGCAGCTTGTCACCGCACACGGTGATCACCTCCGACCGGTTGACCGTCGGCACCCCGCGCGCCTCCAGGATCATCGACGCGTAGAGGGCGCGGCTGTGGGAGATCTCCCGGTTCAGCGCCGCCGCGTACCGCGGCCCGGCGCTCGCCGCCCCACCGCCCAGTTCGGCGCTGAACCGCCGGGTGTCCACGTGCGCGTACGGCACGCCGCGGCGCTCCAGCGCGGCGAAGACGCGCTTCTCCTCGTACCGCACCCGGGAGGCCAGCACGGCCACCGGCCTCACTCGCCCCAGTCCTCCTCGATCTCGGGGGCGAGCGCGAGGGTGACCGGGTCGAGGCCGACGACCTCCAGCTCGCTGGAGCAGTCGGCGCACTGCGCGATCTCGCTGAGCCGGACGGGCTCGGCGAGCTGGACCGGGCCCTCACACTCGGGACAGGTCTGGGTCATGCGTGCCACCTCCGTGGGTTCCGCTGGTCAGGTGCAGCGCGGCGGCGACGACCGCGCCCGCCGTGATGCCGTACCGGTCGAGCAGGTCCTCCTGGCCGCCCGCGCGCTCGGCGAACGTGTCGGGCATGCCGACCCGCGCCACCCGGGCCGGCGCGTGCTCGGCGAGGGTCTCGGCGACGGCGCCGCCGAGGCCGCCCGAGCGCCAGTGCTCCTCGACGGTGACGACGCCCGCGGTGCCCTCGGCCGCCGCGACGACGGCCGCGACGTCGAGCGGGCGCAGCGTGTGCAGGTTGAGGACGGCGGCGCGCACGCCCTGCCCGGCGAGCCGGTCGGCGGCGCGCGCCGCGGCCAGCACCGGGTGCGGTCCGCAGGCGACGATCGCCACGTCCCCGCCGCGCCGCAGCCACTGCGCCCGTCCGATCTCGAACGGGCCGCCTCCGGGCGCCGCGCCGTCCAGGTCGGGGGTGGCGGAGCGGCCGAGCCGGATGTAGGCGGGGCCGGGCAGCGCCGCGCTCTGCCGGACGGCCTCGCCCGCCTGCCCCGCGTCGCCCGGGACGACCACGGTGAAGCCGGGCAGCGCCCGCATGATCGCCAGGTCCTCCAGCGCGTGGTGGGTCGGGCCGAGGTGCCCGGCGGCCAGCCCGCCGTGGGTGGCGACGATGCGGACCGGCAGCGCGTTGTACGCGATGTCGATCTTGATGGCCTCCAGCGCCCGGGTCGCGGCGAAGGTCGCCATCGTGGTGACGAACGGGACGTTCCCGCTGGCGGCCAGGCCCGCGGCCGTGCCCATCAGGCTGTGCTCGGCGATGCCGAGGTTGAGGTAGCGGCCGGGGACGCCGGCGAAGGCGGCCGCCTCGAACAGTCCGGTGTCGCTGTCCAGGCAGTACAGCCGGTCGTCGGCGCGCATCAGCTCCGGCAGCAGGTCGCGGTACACCTCCCGCGCGGAGCGCGGCCGGGGCGTCTCCTGGGCGCGGCCGGCCGTCACGGGACGGCCCGCCTGCGCCGGGCCTGGAGCACGGCCAGGGACCGCTCGGCCTGGCGGCCGCTCAGCCTGGCGTAGTGGCTGCGCGTCTTCGCCTCCAGCGACGGCAGGCCGCGCCCCTTGACGGTGCGGGCGAGGACCACCGTCGGAGGCTCCTCTCCGGTTCCGCCCGGGGCGAGCGCCTCGCGCAGCGCGCCGAAGTCGTGGCCGTCGGCCTCGCGCACCGTCCAGCCGAAGCTGCGCCAGCGGTCCGCCAGCGGCTCCAGCCCGATCGCGTCCTCGGTGGGGCCGGTGATCTGGAGGCGGTTGCGGTCGACGACGGCCGTCAGGTTGCCGAGGCCGAGCGAGGCCGAGGCCATGGCCGCCTCCCAGACGGCGCCCTCCTGCAGTTCGCCGTCGCCGAGGACGGCGAAGCAGCGGCGCCCCCGGTCGGCGACGGCGAACCCGTTGGCGAGCGCGAGCCCGTGCCCGAGCGATCCGGTGGGCATCTCCACCCCCGGCACCGCGCGGACGGGGTGGCCCATCAGCCGGCTGCCCGGCCGTGAGTAGTCCGCCAGCTCCGCGACGGGGAAGAAGCCCCGCTCGGCCAGCACCGCGTACAGGCACATCGCGCCGTGCCCCTTGCTGAGGATGAAGATGTCACGCTCCAGCGCGGCGGGGCGGCGCGGATCGACCCGCATCACCTCGAAGTACAGCAGCGTGAGGATCTCCACCAGCGACATCGAGCCGCCGAGGTGGCCGCCCTCCGGCCCGGCGCACATCCGCACGATGTGCTCGCGGACCCGGTGGGCGACCGCCGGAAGGTCCGCCGCCGGACCGGCCGGCGCCGGCGCGCCCATCAGCGCCCGCCGGGAAGCGAGGCGAGCACGAAATGGCCGGGCAGGTGGACGGCGAGGCCCTCGCGGATCTCGGCCACCAGCGCGTCCCCGTCCAGCCGGATCGTCGAGGACCGGCGGTCCAGCAGCGTCGCGGCGGCGGTGAAGTCGCCGACGAGGGCCGTGCCCGCGGGCACCATGCGGGTCCTGCTGACCTTGACGCCCTGCACGGCGAGCCGTTCGAGGAACGCGCCGTCCGCCACGAGCGGCCACCAGTCGTCGGGGTGCATGACGATCCCGTCCGCCGACCCGCCGTACCACTCGCACAGCGCCGCCGTCGCGAGCAGGGTCCGGGCGGCCGAACCGCCGTCCGCCGGGTCGGAGGGCCGTTCGCGCAGGCCCGGGACGCGCAGCAGGCCCTGGATCGGCCCCGTCCCGTTGAGCAGGACGTCGTTCTCCGCCGTACCGAGCCGCACCAGCAGCCGGTAGTCGACGAACGCGGCGAGCGCGGCCGGGTCGGCGAGGATCTCCTTGGGCACCGGCACCGAGGCCCGCACGACCTGCGTCCGGACGGTCGCGGAGCCGACCTCGAACTCCCACTCCGGCGCGGCGTCGTCCGGCGAGGTGTTCTCGGCCCGCTCGGTGAAGACGGTGATCTCGTCGGCGCCGACGACGGCCTTGCGGAGCAGGTGCCGGACGGTCAGGCGGGGACGGCGCTTGGCGGGCGGGAAGAGGTCGCTGATGGAGGCGCGCAGCTCGACCGCCGCGTCCGGCCCGTGACGGGCGTGGGCGAGCGCGAACTCCTCGCCCGGGCTGCGCCGGGTCAGCTCGGGGTCGTCCAGCATCATGCGCACGTCGGGCACCGGCATCTCGGACATGGTCAGACCCCCAGGGAGCGGCCGCCGTCGACGACCTGGACGGTGCCGGTGACGAAGCTCGCGCGGGCGCTCAGCAGGAACACCCCGGCCGCCGCGACCTCCTCCGGCCGGGCGACCCGGCCGAGCGGGATGCCCGCCTCCCGCGCGACGCGGGCGGTCTCCGCCTCGGGTTCGCCGGTGAGGCCGGACAGCAGCGCGTCCGTCGCGGTGTATCCGGGCGCGAGGACGTTGACGGTGACGTCCCCGGGGCCGAGTTCGTGCACCAGGGTCTTGGCGTAGCCGACGAGCCCGGTCCGCACGATCCCCGAGAGCGCGAACGCGGGGATGAGGTCGCGGATCGTCTCGCTGGTGACCATCAGGATCCGGCCCCAGCCGGCCTCCCGCAGGTGCGGCAGCGCCGCCTGCGCGAGCCCGATGTGGGAGACCATCGCGAGGTCGAGGGCGGCGCGGTAGTCGTCCGGGCCGAACGCCCCGGTCGGCCCGGCGGGCGGCCCGCCGGCGTTGGTGACCATGATGTGGACGGCGCCGTGCTCGGCCGCGGCGTCGTCCACCCAGGCCCGCGCCGCCTCGGTGTCGCGCACGTCCAGCGCCCGGGTGCCGACCTCCGCGCCGAGGTCCGCGCGGATCGCGTCGCGGGCCTTGGCCAGCCGGCCGGGGTCGCGGCCCGCGATCGACACCGCGGCGCCCTCGCGGACCAGGTCGCGGGCGATCGCGAAGCCGATGCCCGCCGACCCGCCCGCGACCAGGGCCACCTTTCCGTCCAGTCCGAGGTCCACGTCACACCCTCTTCTCGTAGCCGTACCGGTGCAGCAGCGGGAGCGCCATGAGCGTGGTGGCGGAACGCTGGGAGCGCGGGAGCGCGGCGTGCCACCTGCGGTCCTCCTCGATCCGGGTCCGGCCGCGGCCGAACCGGTTGGGGTTGCCGGTGACGGTGTGGTTGCCGCCGAGCTCGACCGTCCCGTCGGCGGCCACGGGGTTCGGGCCCTCGTGGCCGAGCAGGTCCAGGATGGTTCCGACCGCGGCGCGGGGGCTGCGGACCAGCGCCTCGTAGCGCATGTGCAGCGAGCGGTCCGGGTGCGCGCGGCCGACCGCCTCGGCCGCCAGGTTGAAGCCGGTCCAGTGCCAGGTGCTGTTCAGCGCGGAGCGGCGGCCCGTGTACGCCTTGGGCCGCAGCCACGAGCAGGCGACCGCGCGGGGGTCGCGGATCAGGTGGACGTAGCGTCCCTCCACGCCCGGCAGGGACGCCAGCAGCGCGGCGTCGGAGGCGAACTTGGAGCTGTCGACGATGACGCGGGCGCCCGAGACCCGGGCGATGGCGCGGTAGGCGGCGGCGAGCGCGTCCGGCCACCCGTTGCGCGGCGGGTCGCGCAGCACCCGCCAGGTGTGCCGGGTCCGGTACGCGTCCTGCCAGGCGACGACCTCGGCGGCGTGCCGTTCGAGGGACGTCCCGGGCGGGCGGACCTCCTCCAGCACCGCGGACCAGAACGGGCATTCGCGATGGCCGAGCCCGCACCCGCACCTGCCGTTGCTGCCCGTTCCGAGAACCCCGTTCAGCCAGAGGAAACGCAGTTCGCCGACGTGCACGATCCCCGGGGCCTCGGCGAGGACGTTGCCCAGCATGGTGCTGCCGCTGCGACACCAACCGGTGATGTAAAGCACCTTCATTGGCAAACCGCGACCTTCCGGGGTGTACCGGCACAAGCTGGTCGGGAACATAAAAACATGATCTTCCGTAAAGTGGAACCATCAAGAGAGGAACAGGATTGATTCGTCTTTTTGTGACGTCATGACATAACAGAGCGGGGTCGTGATGGCCGGGACCGCCAGCGCTCCGCAATATCGGCGGGCACGCTGGTGGGGGCGCCGGTGAGCGCCTGACGTGGGAGCGGCTCGCGTCAGCCGCCCCAGGCGGGACGCTCGACGATCTCGACAGCGGCGCACGTCCAGGCGAACCCGGCGCCGATCCCGACCAGCAGCACCCGGTCGCCCGGCCCCACCCGCCCGGACTCCACCAGATCGGTCAGGCCGGTGAGCTGGTCGGCCGCGCCGACGTGGCCGGTGCGGCGGCCCCAGTCCCAGGTGGTGCGCTCCACGTCCAGGCCCAGCGGCTCGGCGTACCGGGTGCGCAGCACGTGCAGGCCGACGTTGGGGAAGGCGAACCGGGAGATGTCGGCGATCTTCAGCCCGGCCTCGTCCAGCGTCCGGCCGACGGCCTCGGTCAGGCCGGAGGCGGTCCGCTCCGCGAGGCTCCCCACCAGCGCCCTGGCGTGCGCGGCGAAAGCGGAGCGGCGCGCACGCACGTCCACCGGGCGGCCGGGCGCGGACGCGAACGGCTCGTCGCCGCGGTACATGCCCTCCAGCGCGGTGTCGACGACCGTCGAGACGGCCAGCAGCCGGGCGAAGCCCTCCCGGGCGAGCACCGCCGCGGCGGCGCCGTCCCCGTAGACGATGCCGCGCACGTCCCCGCGCCACCGGTCGAACCCGGGGTCGGTGAACCGGTCCGCGGTCGTGACCAGGGCGGACGCGCGGGACGCGTCGGCGGCCAGGTAGGAGGCGGCCAGCTCCAGCGCGCCGAGGGCCCCCGCGCACATCTGCTGGACGTCCAGCGCGGGCGCGTGCCGGCCGTCGTCCCCGAGGACCTCGCGGTGCACGTACGAGGCGGCCGGCCAGTAGTCGACGCCCTGGAACCAGGCCGACGCGTGCAGCAGCAGCGCGACGGCGGACGGCGGGATCCCGGACCGCTCCAGCGCGCGGCGCGCCGCCGCGGCCGCCATCTCGGGCGGGGCCTCGCCGGCGGCCACGGCGACGGAGGCGTACCCGTCGGCCCTCCGGTCGTCGGCGTCGTAGCGGCCGCCGTCCACCGCCCCGTCCACGTCCACCGCCTCGGGAATCCGGTGGGCGAGCCCGGCGAGGAACAGACCGTCGCAGCGCATGTGCGGACCTCCGGAGAGTGACGGCAAACAAATCACACATTATGTTGATCTTCTTCGCGGGGCGAGAGCCGTTTCGGTGGCGGAGGGAGATCGCAGTGGGCGACGGACGGCACTCGGTGCCGCTACCCGGAACGCGATGGTCGGTTTGGCGAGATGTGCTGATCCGCTCCACCGGATTCCCCGCGGACGGGCTCGCGCTTTTCGCCGCGCCGGAATGCGCCGCGACCGCCGATGCCTTTCTCGACGGCATCGCCGGAGAAACCGAATTCGCGCAGGCCATGGACGCCGCATTGGCGGACGCGGGCCGCGCCGCGGCGAAGATCGCCGCCGACCCGCTCTTCCGCGAGGCGGTGACATGGCAGAACCCCACCGCCGCGGTGCATTTGGCACGTCTCGCCGACGGCCCGGCCGCCCGGCCCGGGAAGAACCCGAGGCTGGAGCGCAAGAAGCGGCGGGGGCGCGAGAACACCCTCGTCCGCTACTGGCAGCGCTACTGCGGCAAGAACGACACCGCCGGGTTCTTCGGCCCCGTCGCCTGGGGCACGATCGACCCCGAGGCGGCGGACGCGGTCGAGGCGAGGCCCGGCGGGGGACTGCTGCGGTCCCGCAAGGTCGACTACGAGTTCTGGGCGCTGGAGGCCTACGTCGCCGCGCTCCTGGACGACCCGGACGTGGCGCCGTGGCTGCCCGTCGGCATCCACCCGCACCTGCTCGTCCGGGGAGAGGACGTCCTGCGGCCGGGAGAGGACCCGCGGCACCTGACCACCGCCGAAGCCGAGGTGCTGTCCCGCTGCGACGGCACCCGGCCCGCTGCCGAGGTCGCACCCGGTCCGCACCTGGCCGCCGCCCTGGACCGGCTGGTCGAGGACGGGATCGTCTGGCGGGGCGTGAACATGCCGTACAACCCGCGGGCGGAGCGGGTGCTCCGCGACACCCTCGCCGCGATCGCCGAGCCGCGGGCCCGGGAACGGGCACTGGCCGGACTCGCCCGGCTCGACCGCGCCCGCGCGTCCGTGGCCGCCGCGGCGGGCGACCCCGACGCCCTGGCCGCCGCGCTGGAACGCCTGGACGCCGAGTTCACCGCCGTCACCGGGGCGGAGCCGGAGCGGCGCAGCGGGCAGATGTACGCGGGACGGCGGCTCTGCTACGAGGACACCGTCCGCGACCTGGACGTCACGTTCGGCGGCCCGCTCCTGGACGCGCTCTCCGGCCCGTTCGGGTCCGTCCTCCTGCCCGCCGCGCGCTGGCTGTCGGCGACCCTCGCGGACGCCTACGACGCCGCGTTCCGCGACCTGTACCGCGACCTGCTCGAACCGGGCGCCCGCGGCGTGCCGATGCCGGCGTTCTGGGACGCCGCCCAGGCCCTGCTGACCGGGCGCGACCGCCCCGCCGACGCGGTCGCCGCCGAGTTCGCCCGCCGCTGGAACGCGCTGTTCGGCCTGGACGGCGCGCCGGACGAGCGCCGCCTCGCCTTCACCGCCGCCGACCTGGCGGATCCCGCCGCCCGGCTGTTCGCCGCCGAACGTCCCGGCTGGGCGGGGGCCCGCATCCACAGCCCCGACCTGTGCCTCGGCGCGGCCGGCCCCGAGGCGATGGCGGCGGGGGAGTTCACCCTCGTCCTCGGCGAGATGCACACCGCGTGGCCGACCCTCGACTGCGCCGTCTTCGCCGACCGGCACCCCGACCCCGGCCGGCTGCGCGCCGCGGCGGCCGAGGACATCGGCCCCCAGTTCCGGCCGCTGTACCCGACCTGGTGGCCCCAGTACACCGCGCGCATCGCCCCCGTCCTCGGCGTCACCGACCACCAGCTCGCCTTCGCCCCGGCGCCGGGAGCGGACCCCGCCCGCGTCCTGCCGCTGGTCGCGCTCACCGTGCACGAGCACGCCGGCGCTCTGGAGGTCAGGGGGCCGGACGGGCTCCGGTGCCCGCTCCGCGAGGTGTTCGCGCTGCTGTTCGGCTGGCTCGGCGCCGAGGCGTTCAAGCTCGCCGGCGCCGGCCCCCACCACCCGCGCCTGACGCTGGACGGGCTCGTCGTCGCCCGCGAGACCTGGCGCACGACCGTCGGCGGGACGGCCGTCGCGCCCGCGCACGGCCCGCGCGAGTACCTCGCCGCCCGCCGCCTGCGCCGCTCCCTCGGCATGCCCGAACGCGTCTTCGCCAAGGTCGGCACGGAGGTCAAACCGGTCTACGTCGACTTCACCGGCCCCCGGTACGTCTCCTCGTTCGCCACGCTGCTGCGCGCCGCCCGCGCGACCGCCGGCGACGACGTCCCCGTCGTCTTCACCGAACTCCTCCCGGACCTGGACGAACCGTGGCTGCCCGACGCGGCGGGCCGGCGCTACGGCTGCGAGCTGCGCCTTCAGTTCTGCGATCCGGAACGTCCCTGAGAGCGGAAGGCGGCCAGCGCCAGAAGCATGCAGGCGGTGAACGCCACCCCGGCCGTGAAGGCGTCCCGCATGCCGTCCACCTTCGACGAACCGGCGTGGTCCACGGTGACCAGGACGGCGACGCCCAGCGACCCGCCGATCTGCTGCATGCTCTGGAGCAGCGCCGAGGCGGCCCCGGACTCCCCGGGCGGCACCGACCGCATCGCCGTGAACGTCGCCGCCACCGCCACCAGGCCCGTCCCCGCCCCGAACAGCAGCACCGGCCCGAGGATCATCGCGACGTAGGTGCCGTCCCGCGACACCTGCGTCAGCCACACCATCCCGGCCACGCACAGCACGGTCCCGGCCGCCATGATCGGCCGCGGCCCGTACCGGGGCAGCAGCCCGGGCACGGCCCGGCTGGCGGCGATCAGCGCGATCGTCGTCGGCAGGAAACCGAACCCCGTCGCCAGCGGCCCGTACCCCAGCACCCCCTGCACGTAGAGGGTCAGGAAGAACAGCATCCCGCTCATGGCAGCCGTGAGCAGGAACCGCATGAGGAAGGCGCCCACCCGGTCCCGGTCGGCGAACAGCCCCAGCGGGACGATCGGCTGCCGCGCCCGCGCCTCGACCACCGGGAACAGCACGAGCAGCGCCGCCGCCCCGCAGAATGCGCCCACCGTGAGCGCCCCGGACCACCCCCGCTCGGCGGCGCGGATGAACCCGTACACCAGCAGCGTCGCCCCGGCGGTGCACGCGACCGCCCCGCCCGCGTCGAACCGTCCCTCCTGCCTGGCCGACTCCCGCACGACCCGCGGCACGAGCAGCACGATCGCGAGGCCTACCGGCACGTTGACGAACAGCACGGCCCGCCAGGACGCCCACGCGGTCAGGACGCCCCCGAGCACCAGTCCGGCGACCATCCCCACACTCGCGACCATGGAGAACACGGCCAGCGCCCGGCTCCTGCCCTCCGCGTCCTGGAAGGTGGTCGCGATGAGCGCCAGCGCGCCCGGGCCCGCGAACGCGGCCCCCGCACCCTGCATCGCCCGAGCCGCCAGCAGCCACCCCGGCGAGACCGCGAACCCTCCGGCCAGCGACGCGACGGTGAACACCCCGACCCCCGCGACGAACACCCGCCGGTGCCCGAGCAGATCACCGGCCCGCCCCCCGAGCAGCAGCAGCCCCCCGAACGCGAGCGTGTACGCGTTCACCACCCACGACAGCCCAGCGTCGCCGAACCCGAGCCCCCGCTGGATGCTGGGCAACGCGATGTTCACGATCGAGGCGTCGACCACCAGGGTGAGCTGGCACCCGCACAGCAGCGCCAGCGCCGGCCCCCCACCCACCCGACGCCGACCAGACGCTTCCGCAGGGAGCATGGGTCTCCTAACCACGAGCGGCCAGCCCAAAAGCTAACCAACCCCCCACACCCCCACCACCCCCCAGATCTGTCTCAGCGGCGGGTGTAGTGGGCGATGATGACGCCCTTGGGGGTGGTGACGCTGCCGGTGAGGTCGAACTCGGTCAGCGGGGCGGGGCCCTCGAAGAGGCGCTTGCCGGAGCCCAGGGTCAGGGGGTGGATCAGCAGCGTGTAGTGGTCGATCAGGCCGGCGGCGTGCAGGCTCCGGACCAGCGAGGCGCTGCCGTTGATCGCGAGGTTCCCGCCCGGCCGGGCCTTCAGTTCCGCCACCGTCTCGACGGCCTCGCCGCGCAGGAGGATCGAGTTCTCCCACGCGTCCGCGTCGTCCAGCGTCTTCGACACCACGTACTTCTTGGCCGCGTTCATGTGCGTGCTGAACGGGTTGCCGTCGGTGGCGCGTCCCCACGCGTTGAGGAAGTCCTCCCACGTCCGGCGCCCGAACAGCATGTCTCCGGCGTTGGCCATCCCCTTGGCCATCTCGCGGCCCATCACCTCGTCGTTGTACTGCGGGCCCCAGCCGCCGTGGGCGAACCCGTCGCGGGTGTCCTCGTCCGGGCGTCCCAGGCCCTGGACCACCCCATCGAGGGAGACGAACATCGTGACGCTGATCGAACGCATCGGCCCGGTCCTTCCTTGTAGTGCGGGCCGCCCGGTCGGGGCCCGTCACCCTCTACACGAACGCCCGCCCCCGGAATCGACAGCGCCCCTGGAATCGACGGCGCCCCGGGTCGCGCCGCCGAGCGGGGACGTCCGACCCGCGCATCCGTCGAAGCGCTTAACCCAGACCTCGGACGGCGGCCGGATTCGGTCAGCTAGCAGATTTTGTAGCAAAGCCGCGTGCCGGGAGCAGTTCTTATGGGGAATGGCGGGGAGGTGCGGCGCGATCGGTGGCCGGGTTTCCGGATGTTGGGCGGCGGTGGGCGCCGAGAACGCGGCGGGACATTGACTTCTGAGTTCACTCCGCGTCGGTGGGATGGTGGAATCGCCGGGCGGGCCGCCGGACGGCGGTCGGCGCGACCATGTATGCGCTGACCAGCGGGTCTGTAGGGAGCCGTCTGCCTGCGGAGTTCGAGGTGAGCTCCCTGGCCGTGCGCGGCGGAACGCGTGAAGCCGTGGCTTGGCGGAGGGGCGGCCGAACCGCCGGCAACACCGTTGCGGAACGACGGGTCCGGACGCGGAAATCCTTCATGTCCAGGGGCCCGCGCGCGGCCGGGACGCAATCCGCGCGCCCTTCCGTCCCGGGGTCGGCGTGCCGCGCGTCCGACTCTGGATAGCTAGTAATTAGTATAGTAAATTGACGCCGATCGGCGATCCCGCCTGCGGAAACACGGGGGACAAGCCCATGGTCGGCATTGAACCGTTCTCGAAACTGCGCCGAAGGTTGATCGTTCTCATCGCGCTGGCGGCGGCGGCCGCCTGCCTGGTCGCGTTCCAGCCCGTGGCAGGGGCGGACGCCGGAGCCGGCGACGTGGTCGTCAGCACCTCCAGCGTCAAGGGGCGCGACGGCACCACCTACACCGTCACGAACCACATCGTCCGGACGAACGGCCAGGGACACCGGAAGGAATGGCTGCTGGTCTGGACGGGCGACGCGAGCGTCCCGGGCGGCCCGGTGGGCGCCGCGGGCCACGCCGCCCACCGGAAGTCCGACGTCGAGGGCTCCGCCGATCCCGACTTCCTCGCCGTGATCGACGCGACGAAGGGCTCCCGCGACTACGGCAAGGTCGTCAACACCGCGACCATCGGCCCGCTGCTGCAGAACGAGCCGCACCACATGCAGTACGTGTGGCACAAGGGCGACAAGGTCTACGCCGGCGGGCTGCTCAGCGACACGACCTACGTGTTCGACGTCGCGAGGCTTCCCCAGATCAAGCTCAGCGGCGTCGTCACCGCGACGGACACCCCCTGCGGCACGGCCCCGGACGCCTTCACGACCCTGAAGGACGGCACCGTCTACGGCGCCTACATGGGCGGTCCCAACGTCCCCGGGCCGTGCACGTACACGCACGGTGAGGTCAGGACGGGCAACGGCGCGGCCGGCACCCCGGGCGAGGTGCTCCGGATCGACCAGAGCGGCCGGGTGCGGGTCGAGTACCCGGCGGCGACGGAGGCCGCCGAGCCCGACACCTGCCACAGCATCCCGCAGGTGGACCCGCCTACCTGCGCGAACCCGCACGGCATCCGGGTGCGCGAGGACCTGAACCGGCTGGTCACCAGCGACTTCGCCGAGGTGCGGAGCCTGATGCTGATCCCGTCCGCCGACTTCTACATCGCCCGCGACACCGTGCGGATCTACGACATCGCGCAACGCGACCGGCCCAGGCTGCTGTCGGTCTCCCACCTGCCGGACGGCCCGCGCAAGGAACCGTTCCTCATCGAGGAGGAGCCGCGCGTGGTGATGGAGACGGCGCTCACCAACGAGCGCCACCACCGGGGCGGGTTCGTCTCGACGATGGGCGGGGCGTCCATCTACTACACCCCCGACATCACCGACCCGAAGCCGACGTGGCGCGAGGTCTTCGACGACACGACCGCCTTCACCAGGCTCGCCCCCGAGCTGGACAACCGCGTCGGCATGGACGGCGGCTCCTGGCTGCAGACCAGCGCGGACGACCGCTACCTGTACCACGTCGTCATGCGCCGGGGCGACGAGTCGTCCGGCGGCAAGGACACCGGCATGGTGTACGTGCTGGACATCCGCAAGCTCGTCGGCGCGGGCAAGCAGGCGCGGTGCAACATCGACACCATGGAGGAGGTCACGCGCGGCGGCGCCGAGCCCGACTGCCCGTCCCTGGTGAGCGTCCTGCCCGTCGAGGATCCGACGACCGGCGGCCCGCACTGGGCGGCGCTGGACAACTTCCGGCAGGGGCCCGGCGGCTACTACCAGGAGACGCGGCAGCCGACGCGGCTCGTCATGGCGAACTACTTCGTCGCCGCGTCGCCGTTCGACGGAGACCACCGCGTCTGCATGGTGAACATCTCCCCGCGGCAGCAGCTCTCCATCGACCGCGGCTTCAAGGACGAGAACACCGGCCGCCCGTGCGTGGAGTTCAACCGGGCCGCGTGGCCGCACGGCGAGACCGGCGACGCCCGGCCGCACGGCGTCCTGTTCGCGGTCTCCGATGCCGACGTCCGCTGACGTCCGGCGGGTGGCGGCGGGGACGGCGGCGCTGCTGCCGCTCCTCGCCTCCCCGGCGTGGGCGGACGGCGGCCACGGCGGGCACGGCGCGGTGCCGGACGGCGGCTGGGCGACCACGGCGATCCGCGTCGTCGCGCTGCTCGCGACCGCCGTCGTGGCGGGCGC
>NZ_JBEUPA010000122.1:0-27728 GCF_040492065.1 Actinomadura sp. NPDC000929
CGCGAGAGGCCGACGATGGCGCCGCGGGCGTCGGATCTCCAGTAGGGGGCGAACAGGCCGGAGAAGGCCGGGACGAAGTAGACGCCGCCGTTGTCATCGACCTGCCGGGCCAGCGACTCGCTCTGCGCGGCGCCGGAGATGATCCCGAGCTGGTCGCGCAGCCACTGCACCGCCGACCCCGTCACCGCGATCGAACCCTCCAGCGCGTACACCGGCTTCTCGGATCCGAACTGGTAGCAGACGGTCGTCAGGAGCCCGTTCTTCGACCGGACGAGCTCCTCTCCCGTGTTGAGCAGGAGGAAGTTGCCGGTGCCGTAGGTGTTCTTGGCCTCGCCGGGGGCGAAGCACACCTGCCCGACCGTCGCCGCCTGCTGGTCGCCGAGCGCTGCGGTCAGGGGCACCTCGCCGCCGAGCGGGCCGTTCGCGCGGGTCGTGCCGTAGGCGTCGGGCGCCGAGGACGGCTTGATCTCCGGCAGCATGGAGCGCGGGATCCCGAACAGCGCCAGAAGCTCGTCGTCCCAGGAGAGGGTCTCCAGGTCCATGAGCATGGTCCGGCTGGCGTTGGTGGGGTCGGTGACGTGCACGCCGCCGTCCGTCCCGCCGGTGAGGTTCCACAGCACCCACGAGTCGGTCGTACCGAAGATCGCGTCGCCCTTCTCGGCGGCCTCGCGGACGCCGTCGACGTTCTCCAGGATCCACTGGATCTTCCCGCCGGAGAAGTACGTGGCCGGGGGGAGGCCGGCCTTGCGGCGGATGAGGTCGCCCTTGCCGTCCCGCTCCAGGGCCGCGGCGATGCGGTCGGTGCGGGTGTCCTGCCAGACGATCGCGTTGTAGTAGGGGCGGCCGGTGCGCCGGTTCCACACCACGGTCGTCTCGCGCTGGTTGGTGATCCCGAACGCGGCCAGGTCGCCGTGCGACAGGTTCGCCTTGTTCAGGGCGGACTGGATGACCGAGCGCGTCCGCTCCCAGATCTCGGTGGGATCGTGCTCGACCCAGCCGGCCCGGGGCAGGATCTGCTCGTGTTCGAGCTGGTGGCGGGCGATCTCGTTGCCGCCGTGATCGAAGATCATGAATCGGGTGCTGGTCGTGCCCTGGTCGAGGGCCCCGACGAAGTCAGCCATGCGCGCGTTCTCCTGGAGTCGTGGTGGACGGGACGGGGCGGTTCACGCCGCCTCGTACTCGGGCTCGGGCTTCGTGAGCCCCTGCGGGTCCTCCTCGGCGGGGGGCAGGAACCGCCCGATCAGGACCTTGTAGAGCCCGACGCCGAGCACGCCGCCGATGAGCGGGCCGATGATCGGCACCCAGAAGTACAGGTCGCCGTTCTGGTCCCGCCAGGCGGTGCCGTAGCCGGTGAGGAACGAGGCGAGCCGGGGGCCGAAGTCGCGGGCCGGGTTGATCGCGTAGCCGGCGTCGGTGCCCCATGCCATGCCGATCGCGACGACCAGCAGGCCGATCATGAACGGGCCCAGGTTCGCCAGCGGCGGGGAGTTGCGCACGTCGGTGAGCGCCTTGATCACGAAGAGCAGGATGGCGGTGCCGATCACCTGGTCGCGGAACGCGCCCCAGGTGCCGACCGGCAGCGTGCCGTTGCCCGGCAGGGTGGAGAACACGCCCTGGGTCTTGATGGTGTGGCCGGGGTCGACCTTGGCCAGCACCTCGCTGTAGTTCCAGCGGACGATCAGCGCCGCGACGAACGCCCCCGCGGTCTGCGCGGCGATGTAGGGTGCCGTCTTGCGCCAGGAGAACTCCTTGAAGACGGCCAGGGCGACGGTGACGGCGGGGTTGAGGTGGGCGCCGCTGATCCTGGCCGCGACGTACACGCCGAGCGTGACGCCGAGGCCCCAGGCCCAGGCGATGCTGTCGTGGTCGCCGATCTCGGCTCCGGCGACCTGGGCGACGACGCCGACGCCGAACAGGATGAGGATCAGGGTGCCGGCGAACTCGGCGGCGAGCTCGCCGGCCAGTGCGGGGATTCGGGTGCGTTCCGCCATGGGTACTCCTCGGGAGGTGGGGTGGACGCGAGCCCCGTGAGGCTGGCTGGACGGTAAGCCGGGACGGAACGCCTGACAACGGGAGCCTGCCGACAATGTCGAACACTTTCGTCCCGGCGCGGCGGCGGTTACCCTCCACCCTGTGCACCAGATCACACAATCCGGGCAGTTCAGGACGCATCGGACGATGATCGCGGCGGCTGCCGACATTGTCGGCATGTCGCCGGTGGACCTACCATCGGCTCCATGCCCGGACCTGTGCAGTCGATCGAGCGGGCGGCCGCGATCCTGCGCCTGCTGGCGGCGAGCTCGGGACGGCTCGGGGTCGGCGAGATCGCCAGTTCGCTGGGCCTGGCCCGGGGCACCGCGCACGGCATCCTGCGCACCCTGGAGCGCGTCGGCTTCGTCGAGCAGGACGGCGGCACGGGCAAGTACCAGCTCGGCGCCGCGCTGCTGCACCTCGGCACCAGCTACCTGGACGTCAACGAGCTGCGGTCCCGGGCCATCAACTGGGCCGACGCGCTCGCCTCGCGCACCGGCGAGGCCGTCCGGATCGGGACGCTGCTGGACGGGAAGGTCCTGGTCGTCCACCACGTGTTCCGCCCGGACGACACCCTCCAGGCCATGGACGTCGGCTCGCTGCTGCCGCTGCACGCCACCGCGCTCGGCAAGGCACTGCTCGCGCACGACGCCAACGCGGCGGCGTCCATCCGCGACACCGTCCTCGAGTCCTACTGCCGGCGCACCGTCACCGACCCCAAGGAGCTCGCACGGGCCGCCTCCCGCGTCCGGGAGAACGGCTGGGCCGCCGAGGCCGAGGAGCTGTCCATCGGCGAGGCCGGGATCGCGGCCCCGATCCGCGGGCACGGCGGGCTCGTCGTCGGGGCCATCGGCATCTCCGGCGCGGTCGAGCGGATCTGCGACTCCCGCCGCGTCCCCGACCCGAGGCTCGTGGCCTACGTGCGCGACGCCGCCCGCGCCGTCTCCCGTGACCTCGGCGGCTCGCGCTGGTGACGCCCCGCCGTCCGTCTCGCAGTCCGTCCCGACGCCGCCGCGACGGCGCGGGGAGGCGCGTCCTGGGGGAGGGGGCCGACCGTGACCGAACGGTACGTGATGTCGATCGACCAGGGCACCACGTCCACCCGCTGCATCCTGTTCGACCACGGCGGCCGCCTGGTGTCGGTGGCGCAGCGCGAGCACCGGCAGCACTTCCCGAAACCCGGCTGGGTCGAGCACGACCCGATGGAGATCTGGCGCAATCTTGAGCGCATCGCCCCGGAGGCGCTCGCCCAGGCGGGCGCGACGCCCGGCCAGGTCGCGGCGGTCGGGATCGCGAACCAGCGGGAGACGACCGTCCTGTGGGACCGGCTGACCGGCGTCCCGATCGGCCGCGCCATCGTCTGGCAGGACATGCGGACCGGCCCCCTCGTGGACGAGCTGGCCCGCGCCCCCGGCGCCACGGTGGTCACCGAGCGCAGCGGGCTGCCGCTGGCCACCTACTTCTCGGCCCCGCGCGTGCGCTGGATGCTGGACCACACGCCGGGTCTGCGGGAGCGCGCCGAGCGCGGCGAGGTCCTGTTCGGCACGATGGAGAGCTGGCTGATCTGGAACCTCAGCGGCGGCGTCGACGGCGGCGTCCACGTGACCGACGTGACCAACGCCAGCCGCACGCTGCTGATGGACCTGCACACCCTGTCCTGGGACGACGGCCTGCTCGACTTCTTCGGGGTGCCGAAGGCGATGCTGCCGGAGATCCGGTCGTCCACCGAGACCTACGGGACGGCCCGCCGCGTGTTCCCCGGCGTGCGCGTCGGCGCCGCCCTCGGCGACCAGCAGGCCGCGCTGTTCGGGCAGGCGTGCTTCTCGCCGGGCGAGACCAAGTGCACCTACGGGACGGGCGCGTTCCTGCTGATGAACACCGGCACCACGCCGGTGAGGTCGGACAACGGGCTGCTCACCACCGTCGGCTACAAGATCGGTGACGAGCCCGCGGTGTACGCGCTGGAGGGCTCGATCGCGATCACCGGGGCGCTGGTCCAGTGGTTCCGGGACGGCCTCGGGCTGATCAGCACGGCGCCGGAGATCGAGACGCTGGCCCGCACCGTCGGGGACAACGGCGGCTGCTACATCGTCCCGGCCTTCTCCGGGCTGTTCGCCCCGCACTGGCGCAGCGAGGCACGGGGCATCATCGTCGGCCTGACCTCCTACATCACCAAGGGCCACCTGGCGCGGGCCGTGCTGGAGGCGACGGCCTGGCAGACCCGCGAGGTCGTGGACGCGATGAACGCCGACTCCGGCCTCTCGCTGAAGGAGCTGAAGGCCGACGGCGGCATGACCTCGGACAACCTGGTCATGCAGATGGTCGCCGACGTGCTGAACGTGCCGGTCGCCCGGCCGATGGTGGTGGAGACGGTGTCGCTCGGCGCCGCCTACGCCGCCGGGCTCGCGGTCGGGTACTGGGCGGGGCTGGAGGGGCTGCGCCGCAACTGGCACCGCGCCGCCCGCTGGGTCCCGGCGATGGAGCCCGCCTGGAGGGCGGCCGAGTACGACAACTGGAAGCGCGCGGTTGAGCGCACGTTCGACTGGATCCGCGCGGGGGAGGACCCGGCCGCGGCGCCCTAGGCTCGGCGCCGCCCTAAGCCCGGTGCAGCCCTAAGCCCGGTGCAGCCCTACGCCCGGTGCCGCTCGACGAGCTGCCGGACGATCACGTTGCGCTGGATCTCGTTGGTCCCCTCGCCGACGATCATGAGCGGGGCGTCCCGGAAGTAGCGCTCGACGTCGAACTCGGTGGAGTAGCCGGCCGCGCCGTGGATGCGGACCGCGTTGAGCGCGATCTGCATCGCCGCCTCCGAGGCGTACAGCTTGGCCATGCCCGCCTCCATGTCGCAGCGCTCGCCCGCGTCCAGGCGTTCGGCGGCGTCGAGGGTGAGCAGCCGGGCCGCCCGCAGCTGGGTGGCCATGTCGGCGAGGTAGTTGCCGATCGACTGGTGCTGCCAGATCGGCTTGCCGAAGGCCTCGCGCTGCTGGGCGTAGCGCAGGGAGTCCTCCAGGGCGGCGCGCCCGACGCCGAGGGCGCGCGCGGCGACCTGGATGCGGCCGACTTCGAGGCCGCGCATCATCTGGGCGAAGCCGCGCCCCTCCTCGCCGCCGAGGACGGCGTCGAGCGGCGCCTCGTAACCGTCGAAGGAGAGCTCGCAGCTCTCCACGCCCTTGTAACCGAGTTTCGGCAGGTCACGGGAGACGGTCAGGCCGGGGCCCTTCTCGACCAGCAGGATGCTGATGCCCCGGTACCGGGGGGAGGCGGCCGGGTCGGTCTTGCACATCAGCGCGATGAGACCGGACGTGCGCGCGTTGGTGATCCACATCTTGGCGCCGTCGACGCGGTACCGGTCGCCGTCCCTGCGCGCGGTCGTGCCCATGGCCTGGAGGTCGGAGCCGCCGGACGGCTCGGTGAGCGCCATCGTGGCGCGCAGCTCGCCGGTCGCCATCCGGGGCAGGTAGCGGTCCTTCTGCTCCTCGGTGCCGTACACGGCGAGCAGGTGGGAGACGACCGTGTGCCCGCCGAACGCGCCCGCGAGCGTCATCCAGCCGCGCGCCAGCTCCTCGGTGACCAGCGCGTAGCAGGCCTTGGAGACGCTGGCGTCGCCGTACGGTGCGGGCACGGCGAGCCCGAAGACGCCGAGCCGCTTCATGCGGTCGATGAGGTGGGCGGGGTAGGTTCCCGCGTGCTCCAGGTCGCGGGCGACCGGGCGGACCTCCTTGTCGACGAAGTCCGCGACGACCTCGACGATGGCGCGCTCCTCGTCGCTGAGCGTGAACACGGCTCCACCCCCCCTCCGGTCTGTGTTTCATATATTTGATAGGAAAATAGCGGCTGTCAACGGGAGGGCGGGCCGCCGCCCGTCCATAATGTGAACCCACCACCAGGCCCACGGGAGACGATGAGAGTGGCACTTTCCGGTGACCGGGCCCTCGGCCGGCGCCGCCAGCTGAGCGACGAGGTGGCCGCCTACGTCCGCGAACTCATCATGTCGGGCCAGGTCAGGCACGGGGAGTTCCTCCGCCTCGAGCGCATCGCCGAGGACCTCGGGATCAGCGTGACCCCCGTCCGGGAGGCCCTGCTGTCGCTGCGCGGCGAGGGCTTCGTCACGCTGGAGCCGCGCCGCGGGTTCATGCCGGCGCCGCTCACCCGCCAGGACGTCCAGGACCTGTTCGAGGCGCAGGCGTACTTCGCCGGCGAGCTGGCCGCCCGCGCCGCCGGAAGGATCACCGAGGCGGAGCTGGAGTCGCTCGACCGCACGCAGGCGCTCCTGGAGGAGGCGTCCAAGGCCCGCGACTCCGCGGCCATCGAGCGCGCCAACCACCAGTTCCACCGGATCGTCAACCTGTGCGCGGGCTCGCCCAAGACGTCCTGGCTGCTCCAGCTCGTGGTGCGGTACGCCCCGCGCCGCTTCTACTCCAGCATCGAGGGCTGGACGCAGGCGTCGGTCGACGACCACCACCTCGTGCTGGCCGCGCTGCGAGCCGGGGACGCCGACGCGGCGCGGCAGGCGATGCGCGCCCACATCCGGCATGCGGGGACGCTGCTCGTGGTGCACCTGGAGGCGCAGGGCTTCTGGAACGAGCAGCCCGGCTGATCCACCGGGACCCTTTCCCCGGCTTCCCGGCTCGCATATCGTATAAAAAATTTCCAGGAGGGTTGATGGACGACCGGGACTCCGAACCGGCGCGTGGCGCCGTGGTCGCCACCGCCGACCACGGCGCGACGCGGGTGCTGACGCTGAACCGGCCCGAGGCCCGCAACGCGATCGACATCCCGATGCGCGAGCGGCTCGCGGACGAGGTGCGGCGCGCCGCGGACGACCCCGGCGTCCGGGCCGTGGTGCTGACCGGCGCGGCGGGGACGTTCTCGGCGGGCGGCGACGTCCGCTCGATGGCGGGCGCCGGACCGGACGCCGTCCGGGCGCGGCTCGACCCCGTGCACGAGACCGTCCGGCTCATCGCGACCTGCGGGACGCCGTTCATCGCCGCGGTCGAGGGCGCCGCCGCCGGGCTCGGCGTGTCCCTCGCCGCCGTGTGCGACCACGTGGTCGCCGCCGAGGACGCCCGGTTCGTCGCCGCGTTCGGCAAGGTCGGCCTTGTCGCGGACGGCGGCCTGCTCTGGACCCTCCCGCAGCGCGTCGGCATGGGCCACGCCAAGCAGATGCTGGTGTTCGGCCAGACCGTGCCCGCGCCGCGCGCCTACGAGATCGGACTGGCCGACTCCCTGGCGCCGCCCGGCGCGGCCCTGGACGCCGCGCTGGAACGCGCCGCCGAGGCCGCCGCGCTCGCCCCGCTGTCGGTCGCCGCGGCCAAGCGCCTCCTCGCCCGGACCGGCCAGAGTCTGGACCGCCTGCTGGACGCGGAGCGGGAGGAGCAGACCGCGCTGTTCGCCAGCGCCGACTTCACCGAGGGCCGGGCCGCGTTCGCCGAGCGCCGCCCGCCGCGCTTCGAGGGCCGCTAGGGAGGACCGGGACGTGAGCAGGCTGCAGCAGACCCACGGGCTCACGGACGAGCAGCGGGAGATCATCGCGACCGTCCGGGCGTTCGTCGACAAGGAGATCCTCCCCGTCGCGACCGGGCTGGAGCACGCCGACGCCTACCCGCAGGCGATCGTGGACGGGATGCGGGACCTCGGGCTCTTCGGCCTGACCATCGCCGAGGAGCACGGCGGGCTCGGGGAGTCGCTGCTGACCTACGCGCTGGTGGTGGAGGAGCTGTCGCGCGGCTGGATGAGCGTGTCGGGCATCGTCAACACCCATTTCATCGTCGCGTGGATGATCGCCCAGCACGGCACCGCCGAGCAGAGGGCGCACTACCTGCCGAGGATGGCGACCGGCGAGATCCGGGGCGCGTTCTCGATGTCGGAGCCGGGCTGCGGGTCGGACGTCTCGGCCATCAGGACCCGCGCCGTCCCGGACGGGGACGACTACGTGATCGACGGCCAGAAGATGTGGCTGACCAACGGCGGTTCGGCGAACCTGGTGGCGACGCTGGTGAAGACCGACCCCGCCGCCGGCCACCGCGGCATGACCGCGTTCCTGGTCGACAAGGAGCCCGGTTTCGGCGAGGTCGCGCCCGGCCTCACCGTCCCCGGCAAGATCGACAAGATGGGGTACAAGGGCGTCGACACCACCGAGCTGCTCTTCGACTCGTACCGGATCCCGTCCGCGCAGGTCCTGGGCGGGATGCCCGGACGCGGCTTCTACCAGATGATGGACGGCGCCGAGGTCGGCCGCGTCAACGTGGCGGCGCGCGGCTGCGGCGTGGCCCGCCGCGCCTACGAGCTCGCCCTGGCCTACGCGCGGCGGCGCGAGACGTTCGGAAAGCCGATCGCCGAGCACCAGGCCGTCCTTTTCCGCCTGGCGGAGATGGCCACCAAGGTCGAGGCGGCGCACCAGATGATGGTGATGGCGGCGCGCCGCAAGGACTCCGGCGAGCGCAACGACCTGGAGGCCGGGATGGCCAAGTACCTGGCCAGCGAGTACTGCAAGGAGGTCGTGGAGGACGCGTTCCGCATCCACGGCGGCTACGCCTACTCCAGGGAGTACGAGATCGAGCGCCTGTACCGGGAGGCCCCGATGCTGCTGATCGGCGAGGGCACCGCCGACATCCAGAAGATGGTCATCGGCCGCCGGCTGCTGGAGGAGCGGTGACCGGTGCGGCCGCCGGGCCGCCGCTCGCGGGGATCACCGTCGTCGCCCTGGAGCAGGCGGTCGCGGCGCCGTTCGCCACGCGGCAGCTGGCCGACCAGGGCGCCCGCGTCATCAAGGTGGAGCGCGTCGACGGCGGCGACTTCGCCCGCGCCTACGACACGGGCGTGCGCGGTGGGCTCGGCACGCACTTCGCGTGGCTCAACCGGTCGAAGGAATCGGTCGCGCTCGACCTCAAGCGCGAGGAGGGCCGCGCGGTGCTCGCCGACCTGGTCGCGCGCGCCGACGTGTTCCTGCAGAACCTGGCGCCCGGCGCGGCCGCCCGGCTCGGGTTCGGCGCCGAGGAGCTGCGCGCCCGCGACCCCCGGCTGATCGTGGTCGAGATGTCGGGCTACGGCTCGCGGGGGCCGTACCGGGACAAGCGCGCCTACGACATGCTGGTCCAGGCCGAGGCGGGGCTGATCTCGGTCACCGGCACGCCGGAGACGCCCGTCAAGGCGGGCTCGCCGCTGGCCGACATCGCGGCCGGGATGTACGCCTTCTCCGGGACGCTCGCCGCGCTCGTGCGGCGCGGCGCGACCGGTGCGGGCGCGTCCATCGAGATCACGATGTTCGACGCGGTCGCCGAGTGGATGGGGCAGGCGATGTACACGACGCTCTACACCGGCTCCCCGCCGCCGCGCACGCGGCTGAGCCACCCCGTGATCGCCCCGTACGACGCCTACCCGACGTCCGACGGCGCGGACGTGGTGATCGGCGTCCAGAACGACCGCGGCTGGGCGGCGCTGGCCGCCGGCGTGCTGGAGCGGCCCGACCTCGTGGCGGACCCCGAATACGCGACGAATCGGGCAAGGGTCCGCAACCGGGAGAGGGTGGACGCGCTGGTCGCGGGCGTCACGTCCCGCATGGGACGGGAGGAACTGCTGCGACGGCTCGACGAGGCGGGAGTGCCGAACGCGTCCCTGAACGACGGGCACGGCCTCGTCGCCCACCCGCAGCTCGCCGAGCGGGACCGGTGGCGGGAGGTGGGCTCGCCGGTCGGCGGCATCCGGGCCCTGCTCCCGCCGATCACGTTCGCCGACGCCGAGCCGCGCATGGACCCGATCCCGGCGCTCGGCGAGCACACCGACGCCGTGCTGCGCGAGCTGGGACGCGACGACGCCGCCATCGAGGCCCTGCGCTCCGCCGGCGCGGTCGCCTGACCTCCGCGCCGGCGCCGGTCTCCGACGGCGACGCCCCGAAGGCCGGCGGATATCGTGGCGGCATGGCCAGTCAGACCCCCGCCTCAGCCCCCGGTCGCCGCAGGGAGGAACTGCGCGACTTCCTGCGCACCCGCCGCGCCCGCCTCGCCCCCGGCGACGTCGGCATGCCCGACGGGGGACGGCGCAGGACGCCGGGCCTGCGCCGCGAGGAGGTCGCCGTCCTCGCGGGGGTCGGGGTGTCCTGGTACACGTGGCTGGAGCAGGGCCGCGACATCAAGGTGTCCGGGGACGTCCTCGACGCGATCGCGCGGGCCCTGCGGCTGGACGGCGCCGAGCGCGAGCACCTGTACCTGCTCGCGGGGCTGAACCCGCCCCGGGCGGAGGCCGGCCCCGCCGTGCCGATCACGCCCGAACTGCGGCGGGTGCTGGACGCCTGGTCCCCGCGCCCCGCCTACGTCCGCGACCGCCACTGGAACTTCGTCGCGATCAACGACGCGGCCCGCGAGGTGTTCGGGTACGGCGACACCGACCACAACTGCCTGGTCACCTACTTCACCAACGTCCGGTACCGGTCGATGCACACCCACTGGGCAGCCGCCGCGCCCGACGTCGTGGCGCGGTTCCGCGCCGACGCCGCCCGCTACCCCGACGACCCCGAGTTCGAGCGGATCGTCGAGGACCTGCTGGCGGTCAGTCCCGAGTTCGCCGAGCTGTGGCCCCGCCACGAGGTGAGCGCGGGCGCCCAGGCGGTCAAGGGCATCAGGCACCCGGACGCGGGGGAGCTGGTCTTCGAGGGCACGCTGCTGCCGCTCGCCGACCGTCCGGGCCACCACCTGGTGCTGCACAACCCGCGCCCCGGCACCGGCACGCAGGAGCGCCTCGAACGGCTGATGGCGCGCCGCGAGCTCGCCGCCGCGGGCTGACCTGCCCCGCCCAGGGTGGTGGTCCCACACCCAGGATGAGCGGAGTCTGTTTGCCTTCCGGTCTGTCCAGCACGATCGTCCTCATGAGGAACGAAGGAGACATCATGAGGACGCGGGACTTCGCGGGCACCCCGGTGGGCGCGGTCGGCCTCGGGTGCATGGGCATGAGCTGGGCCTACAGCGAGTCCGAGCGTGACGACGACGCCTCGGTGGCGCTGATCCGGGAGGCGCTCGACCTCGGCGTGACGTTCCTGGACACCGCGCAGCCCTACGGCGACGGCCACAACGAGGCCCTCGTCGGGCGGGCGCTGGCGGGGCGCCGGGACGAGGCGGTCGTCGCCACCAAGACGGGCCTGGTCGTGGAGTCGCCGGCCACCCGGGAACTCGTCCGGAACGGAACGCCGGAGCATGTGAAGGCGTCCGCCGAGGACAGCCTGCGCCGCCTCGGGACGGACGTGATCGACCTTTACTACCTGCACCGGGTCGACCCGCGGGCGCCCCTCGCCGACACGTGGGGCGCGATGGCCGAACTGGTCGCCGAGGGCAAGGTCCGCAGGCTGGGCCTGTCGGAGGTCAGCGTCGCGCAGGCCGCCGAGGCGCACGCGATCCACCCGGTCGCCGCCGTCCAGTCGGAGCTGTCGCTGTGGACCCGCGACGCCATGGGGGCGCCCGGGGGGATGGCCGGCACCCTGCCGGGCGACGCCTCCGGGACGGGGGACGGGCCGGGCGACGTGGTCGGCTGGTGCGCCGCCAACGGCGCGGTGTTCGTGCCGTTCTCGCCGCTCGGCCGCGGCTTCCTCACCGGGACGGTCACCGCGGCCGACTTCGAGGACACCGACTTCCGCGGCGGCAACCCGCGCTTCCAGGAGGAGGCGCTGAAGGCCAACCTGCGCATCGTCGAGGTGGTCAAGGCGGTCGCCGCGCGGCACGGCGCCACGCCGGCCCAGGTCGCCATCGCCTGGACGCTGGCGCAGGGCGAGCACGTCATCCCGATCCCCGGCACCAAGAAGCCGAAGTACCTGCGCGACAACGCCGCCGCCGCCGGCCTGGACCTCACCGAGGCCGACCTCGCGGAGCTGGACGGCGTCCCCGCGGCCGTCGGGGGGCGTTACTGATGCGGGCCGTCACGATTCCCGAGTTCGGCGGCGCGGACGTGCTGCGCCAGGCCGAGGTGCCCGTCCCCGAGCCCGGGCCGGGGCAGGTGTCCATCGACGTGGCGTACGCGG
This sequence comes from Actinomadura sp. NPDC000929, assembly GCF_040492065.1. Lineage (NCBI taxonomy): Bacteria > Bacillati > Actinomycetota > Actinomycetes > Streptosporangiales > Thermomonosporaceae > Actinomadura > Actinomadura sp. NPDC000929. Next base: position 12,035 of record NZ_JBEUPA010000122.1, read on the forward strand.
GCGCGAACTTCGCCGAAGTCCTCTACCGCCGGGGCGTCGTGGACGTGCCGCTGCCGTTCGTCCCCGGCATCGAGGTGTCCGGGCACGTCCGGGCGGTCGGGCCGGACGTGGAGGGGCTGCGCAGGGGCCAGCCCGTCGCCGCGCTGACGATCGTGGACAGCGGCGGCTACGCCGAGGTCGCGGTCACCTCCGCCGACCTCGTCGCGCCGCTCGACGGCCTCGACCTCGGGCTGGACGTCGCGGCGGCCGTCCCGTCCAACGGGGCCACCGCCTTCCTCGTCCTGGACCGGGTCGCGCGCATCGAGCCGGGCGAGACCGTGCTGGTGCACGCGGCCGCCGGGGGCGTCGGCAGCCAGCTCGGCCAGGCCGCCCGGCTGCTCGGCGCGGGCCGGGTGGCCGGCACGGTCGGCGGCCCCGCCAAGATCGAGACCGCGCGCGGGTTCGGCTACGACGACGTCGTCCTGCGCGACGCGCTGCCGGGCGAGGTCGCGGGCCTCACCGGCGGGCGCGGGTTCGACATCGTCGTGGACATGGTGGGCGGCCCCGCCCGCCGCGCGAGCCTGGACGCCCTCGCCCCGATGGGCCGGATGGTCGTGATGGGCAACGCGTCCGGCACCGACGACGTGGGCATGTCGGCGAACGAGCTGTGGTTCGCCAACAAGACGGTGTCCGGGTTCAACCTCGCGGCGTTCGCGGGCGTCGCGCCGGCCGACGCCGGACGCGCCCTGCGCCGCGCGGTCGCCGCCGCCGCGTCCGGCGACCTGCGGGTCCAGGTCGAGGAACTGCCGCTGGAGCAGGCCGCCGAAGCGCACGAGCGCATCGAGTCGGGCGCCACGACCGGCAAGCTCGTCCTGGCGGTCAAGGGCTGACCTTCAGGAGTCGTCCCCCGGCCTGCGGGCGGTCATCGCGCCGCGTTCCGGCCGGGGGACGGGGCCTGGGCGGCCAGGGCCAGCAGTTCGTCGACCGTCCACTGGTCGTAGGCGTGCTCGCCGTACTTGGCCGCGACGAGCCTGCCGTCGGAGCCGATCAGGAAGTCGGCGGGCAGGCCGAAGCGGCCGCCGTCGGGCAGCAGCCTGGGAGCGCGCTCGCGCCGCCGCAGGATGTCCCAGGTGCCGCGGGCGACGGCGCGGAGGACCGTCCCCCACACGCGCGGGGCGAGCAGCGCGCGCCGCGCCGACTCGACGCCGAACTCGGCGTACAGCCGCTTGGCCGGGTCGCCGACCACGGGGAACGGCAGGTCGCCGACGTACTCGCGCAGTTCCTCCGCGGTGGAGTGGAAGACCACGACCTCGCTGATCCCGGCGGCCTCGATCTCGCCGTGCCGCAGCACGATCGAGCGCAGGTGCAGGTTGCAGATCGGGCAGCCGGCGAACCGGCGGAACTGCAGGTGGACGAGGCGGCCGGGGTCGGGGACGGGAACCGGCGGCCCGGAGACCGGGGTCAGCTCCCGCGCGGGGACATGGGAACCGGGTGCCAGATGCATGGGCGGTCCTTTTAGGAGTATGGCGTACGCCTACGAGAGTAAGCGTATGTCATACGCTGTCAAGCGCCATGCCTCGACCACGCTCCCTCAGCACCGAGCGGCTCGCGGGAGCCGCGCTCGCCGTCATCGACCGGGACGGCCTCGCCGGGCTCTCCATGCGCGCCGTCGCCGAGGAGCTCGGAATGAGCACCATGGCGCTCTACCGGTACGTGCGCGACCGCGAGGAACTGGAAGGGCTGGTCGTCGACCTGGTCTACGCCGAGGTCGACGCCGCGCCGCCGCCCGCCGGGCCGTGGGAGGCGCGGATCGAGACGATGGCCCTGCGGCTGCGGGACGCGTTCGGCGCCCACGCCGCGATCATGCCGCTGACGCTCACCCGAAGGCACGAATCGGCGGGATCGCTCTGCTGGGGCGAGACGGTCGCCGGAATCCTCGCCGACGCGGGCTTCGCCGGCCCGCGCGCGGCGATCGCGCTCCGCGCGCTGATCGCCTACATCGTCGGCGCGATCCAGCTGGAGCACCTGGGCGGGCTGGAGGGGGAGGGGACCGCCGTGCTCGCCGGGCTGCCCGCCGACGCGTTCCCCCATCTGTCGCGGACCGCGCGGCACGGCCGCCGGATCGGCCCCGACGAGGAGTTCCGCGGGGGCCTGGCGGCTGTGCTGCGCGGCCTGGGCGAAGGCCCGGCCTAACCGTTGCGGGCCCCGTCGCCCGCCAGGTACGAGCGCTGTGCGGCGATGGCCTCGGCCGCCTGCCGCACGATGGAGCCGATCAGGTCGGCGCAGTCCGGCAGGTCGTCGATCACGCCGACGACCTGCCCCGACGCCATCACGCCGAGGTCGGGCCGGCCGTCCACCATGGCGGCCTTCAGCAGCATGGGCGTGTTGGCGGCCATCAGGACCTGCGACCACGACAGGTCCTTGCCGTGCTTCATCGCCTTCCCGTCGGCGATCATCTCCCGCCACGACATGCCGGACAGCTTCTTGAACCGGGCGCCGTTGCGCAGCGCCCGGACGAGCCCGCCGACGCGGCCGGAGTCCTCCAGCGCGTCGACCAGGCCGCTGCGCAGCACGCGGTGCGGCATGCCGTCCACCTGGCGCGTCACCACGGTCTCGCCGGTCCGGAGGTAGACCTGCTTGACCGCGTCCGGAACCGAGCTGTCGGACGTCAGCAGGAACCGGGTGCCCATCGCGACGCCCGCGGCGCCGTAGGCGAGCGCGGCGGCGAGGCCGCGCCCGTCGAAGAAGCCGCCGGCCGCGATCACCGGGATGTCGACGGCGTCCACGACCTGGGGGAGCAGCAGCGTGGTGGCGACGGGGCCGGTGTGCCCGCCGCCCTCGCCGCCCTGCACCAGGACGGCGTCGGCCCCCCAGCCCGCGACCTTCTCCGCGTGCCGCCGCGCGCCGACCGACGGGATCACCACGAGCCCGGCGTCCTTGAGCTTGGCGATCAGCTCCCGCCTGGGCGCGAGCGCGAAGGAGGCGACCTTCACGCCCTCCTTGATGAGCAGGTCGATGCGGTCGCCCGCGTCCCCGGCGTCGGCCCGCAGGTTGACCCCGAACGGGGCGTCCGTGCGCTCCTTGACCTCGTGGATCGCGTCCGCGAGCTGGTCGAGCGTCATCGTCGCCGACGCCAGCACGCCGAGCCCGCCCGCGTTCGCCACGGCCGTGACGAGCCGCGGCCCGGCCACCCATCCCATGCCCGTCTGGACGACCGGGTGCCGCACACCCGCCAGCCGGGTCAGCGGAGTGTCGAGCACCTGCCCGGCGCCCGCCCCGCTCACGCCCGCTCCTTGCGAGGAGGCGACCCCCCGGTTCGCTTCGCTCATGCTGGGACCTCCCGCTCGCGCAGTCCCTTGGGGTCGAGGACCTCGCGCATGATCCGCAGTTCCTCGGCGTCCGGCAGCCGCGTCTCGGGCACCTCGTCCGGGACGGCGAGCTCGAAGCCGGTGGCCGCGACCACGTCCTCGACGCCCACGCCGGGGTGGACCGAGCGCAGCCGCATCCGCCTCTCGGGGGTCTCGAAGTCGAGCACGGCCAGGTTGGTCACCACGGCGCGGATCTCGTGCGCGCCCCGGTCCCAGCCGACGCCGCTCACCATGTCGACCTTCTCGGTGAACACGCGCGCCGAGTGCTTCGGCACCCAGTAGCTCGTCGTGTTCAGCAGCGTGTTCCCCGGCCCGCCGCGCACGCCGAGGAGCTGCCGCGAGGGCTGCTTCCAGTCGCCGATGCACGAGATGTTGGTGTTGCCGTGCGCGTCGATCTGGCTCGGCCCCATCACCACGTGCCGCCGCCCGTTCAGGACGAGCCACAGGTGGTCGCGGAAGGGCAGCCAGCCCTCGACCGTCCCGGCCTGCGCGCCGAGCGGGACGGGCTCGGCGCTCAGCGACGGCCCGCCGTCGGTGGTCAGGAGGTCGGGCGCGAACGTCGCGCGCGCCAGCCGGGACCCCAGCATCGGGACGAACCCGGCCACCGCGGCCGCGACGATCTCCCCGTCGCCCCGGAACAGGTCCGCGCACGCGGCCGCGCACACCTCGGCCCTCGTCGCCTCGCTCATCGCGCCTCCTCCCGCCAGACCCGGACCGCGTCCTGGTAGGCGGCCTCGTCGCCGGAAAGGAACCGCTCGCTGAAGGCCGCCCACCGGTCGGGATCGGCCGCCGACCGCGCGTACAGCTTCTGGAACGCCTCGTCCCGCCCGAAGTCGGGCAGGCAGTCGGTGAAGTGCGCGCCGTTCGGGGTCTCCACCACGCCCGCCACCTGCGACCGGCTGATCAGCAGCGACTGCACCGGCCCCTCCTTGGCGAAGTCGGCGGTGTCGACGAGCCGCTCGCACGACACGTAGGTCCGGTCGGCCGCCTTGGCGAACAGGTCGTCCATGTACGGGTCGGGGCCGAGGTACTGGGCGTTGCCGCGCGCGTCGGCGCGGTTCATGTGCACCAGCGCCGCGTCCATCCGCAGAGCGGGGACGGCGACGAGCTCCTGCCCGTCCTCGTAGGGCGACCGGACCGTCCGCAGTTCCGGGTTGACCCTCATCACGTCGGAGCCGAGGCCGACCGGGGTGGGCAGGAACGGCAGCCGGTGCGCCGCCGCGTACAGCCCGAACATGAACATGCCCTCGTCGTACTCGGTCAGCTCGATGGCCCCGGACTGGCGCGCCTGCCGGAAATGCGGCTCCAGCGGGATCGAGTCCATCGTCACGAACGCGGTGACGAGCCTGCGGACCTTGCCCGCCGCGCACAGCAGCCCCACGTCCGGCCCGCCGTAGGCGACGACGGTGAGGTCGGTGACGGGGGAGCGCAGGATCGCCCGCACCAGCGCCATCGGCTTGCGCCGCGAGCCCCAGCCGCCGATCCCGATCGTCATGCCGCTCTCCAGCGACCCCGCGATCTCCTCGACGGACATCACCTTGGAACTCATCGGCCCCCCTTGGCGACGAAGGCGTCGCGGTGCTCGTCGCCCGCGCCGACCAGGTTCAGCTCGAACGTGAACCCCTGCTCGTAGCGGTAGCTGCGCCTGACGTCGACCGGGTCGATGCCGTTGAGCGACTCCTTGGCGCGCCGGATCACGTACCGGTCCTTCGCGGCGATGCCGGCGGCGACCTCCATCGCCTTGGCGCGCAGCTCCCCGGCCGGGACGACCTCCAGCACCGAGCCGTGGTGGTGCAGCTCCTCGGCCGTGACGTTGCGGCACGTGTAGACCATCGCCCGCATCAGGTGCTGCGGGACGAGCCGGGCGAGGTGGGTGGCGGCGCCGAGCGCGCCCCGGTCGACCTCGGGCAGCCCGAAGTAGGCGTCCCGCGAGGCGATCACGATGTCGGCGTTGCCCGCCAGGCCGACGCCGCCGCCGAGGCAGAAGCCGTGCACCGCCGCCACGACCGGGACCTCGCAGTCGTAGACGGCCGCGAACGCCGCGAAGCAGCCGCGGTTGGCGCCGACCAGCGCGGCGTGGCCCTCGGTGCTCTGCATCTCCTTGATGTCGACGCCCGCGTTGAAGCCCCGGCCCTCGGCGCGGAGCACGACGGCGCCGACCCCGGGGTCGCGGCCCGCCGCGAGCACCGCGTCGGCCAGCTCGTACCAGCCCGCGACGGTCAGGGCGTTGACCGGCGGCGCGTCCACGACGATCTCGGCGACCCCGTCCAGGGTCGTGGTGGAGACTCCCATGCGCTACCTTTCCACCAAACATTTGTTAGAACAGACGGTAGCAGAGCCGTCCGGAGGAGGCGGAATGTCATCGGAGCCGGAGGGCGCGGGGTACTCGGAACCGGAGGCGGCATGTCACTGACGCTCGACCTGGAGGGCAGGACCGTCGTGGTGACGGGCGGCGTCCGCGGGGTGGGCGCCGGGATCAGCCGCGCCTTCCTGGAGGCCGGAGCCGACGTGGTCGCGGTCGCCCGCCGCGAGCCGGAGGCGGTGCCCGAGGCCGGAGGGCGGGCCGCGCGGTTCGTCTCGCTGGACGTGCGCGACCCCGACGCCGTGCAGGCCTTCGCGGACGGCCTCGACCGCGTGGACGTGCTCGTCAACAACGCGGGCGGCGCCCCGTACCTGCCGGTGGCCGACGGCTCCCTGCGCACCCACGTCAAGATCATGGAGCTGAACCTGACGGCCCCGCTGATCATGGCCCGCGCGCTGCGCCCGCGGATCATGGAGGCCGGGGGCGGCTCGGTGATCAACATCGGCAGCGTCAGCGGGGTGCGCCCCTCGCCGGGCACCGCCGCCTACGGCGCCGCCAAGGCGGGGCTGCACAACCTCACCCAGTCCCTGGCCGTCGAGTGGGCGCCGCACATCCGCGTCAACACGCTGGTCCTCGGGATGGTCCGCACCGAGCTGGCGCACCTGCACTACGGGGACGAGGACGGCGTCGCCGCGGTGGCGGCGACCGTCCCGCTGGGCCGCCTCGCCGACCCCTACGACATCGGCGCCGCCTGCGTGTTCCTGGCGTCCGACCTGGCGTCCTACGTGACCGGCTCGTCGATGCAGGTGCACGGCGGGGGAGAGCGCCCCGCCTTCCTGGACGCCGCCACCGTCAACAAGGAGGAAACGCGATGATCTGCAAGGACCGGGTGGTCGCCGTCACCGGCGCCGGACGCGGCCTCGGCCGCGCGCACGCGCTGGAGTTCGCCCGGCAGGGCGCCCTCGTCGTCGTCAACGACCTCGGCGTCGCGCGCGACGGCACCGGCGACGCCTCCGAGGGCCCCGCCCACGACGTCGTGCGGGAGATCGAGGCGCTCGGCGGGCGGGCGGTCGCCAGCACCGACGACATCGCCACCGACGAGGGCGCCGCCGCGCTGGTCGCCGCGGCGACCGGCGCGTTCGGGCGGCTGGACACCCTCGTCAACAACGCCGGGTTCCTGCGCGACCGGATGCTGGTCAACCTCGGCGAGGACGAGTGGGACGCCGTCATGCGCGTGCACCTCAAGGGCCACTTCCTGCCGCTCAAGCACGCCGGGCGGTACTGGCGGACCGAGAGCAAGGCCGGCCGCGCCGTGGACGCGCGCGTCGTCAACACCTCCTCCGGCGCCGGGCTGCTCGGCAGCGTCGGCCAGGGCAACTACTCCGCCGCCAAGGCGGGCATCGTCGGGCTGACCCTCGTGGCCTCCGCCGAGCTCGCCCGCTACGGCGTGACGGTCAACGCGATCGCGCCCGCCGCCCGCACCCGGATGACCGAGGAGGTCTTCGCGCAGACGATGGCCGCCCCCGCCGAGGGCGAGTTCGACGCCATGGCGCCGGAGAACGTCTCGCCGCTCGTGGTCTGGCTCGGCTCCGCGCAGTCGCGGGACGTCACCGGGCGGGTGTTCGAGGCCGAGGGCGGCAGGATCTGCGTGATGGACGCCTTCCGCCACGGCCCCGCCGCGGACAAGGGCGCGAGGTGGGACCCGGCGGAGGTCGGCGACGTCGTCACGGACCTCCTGGCGAAGGCCCCCGCCCCCGAACCCGTCTACGGAGCCGGCTGACCGGCGGCCGCCGCCCGGCGCGGCGGGTCGTCGTCAGCGCGGCCGGTAGTCGTTCAGGTACCAGCGCACCTTCTCGGCGTACGGCCGGACCCGTGCCGGGACGCCGCCCGACTTCACGACCGTCGTGGCGGAGGTGCGGTAGGCGGCGGCCAGGTTCAGGGCCGGGTCGCCCGGCACGTTCTTGAGGTCCTTCCCCCAGTAGCACAGGAACCGGCCCATCGCGGGGATCGACAGCTCCGGGGTGATCTGGGCGGGCCTCGGCTCGGGGTTGTCGAGGCCGCCGGGCTGCCAGAACGCCAGCACGTGCGGCGTCCACCGGGCGATGCCGTACTCGTCGTGCGCCGGGTCGGACAGGTGCGGATCGTAGCCGCTCTCCGCCTTCAGCATCGCCGCGATCAGCGCCGGGCTCAGCCCGCGCAGCTCGCACCACGTCCCGGCCTGGACGACCAGGTCGCGGTAGCGGGCGGGGACGTCGGACCCCGCCCGCAGCCACTGCCTGTTCCGCTCCTGCGGGGGAGTGCCGCCGTCGCCCCGGTGGGGGAGCCCCGCGAACGCGACGGCGGCCACGGCCACCGCGGCGGCCGCACCGGCCGCCGCGACCGCCGCCCGCCGGCCGCGCCGGTGCCCGCCTGGCGGGCGCCCTCTCGGCGCGAGCGCGCGGGTGCGCGTCTCCCCGGAGGCCCGCGCCAGCGCCTCCCCGAAGTCCGCCGCCGTCGCCCAGCGCCTGTCACGGTCGGGATCGAGCGCGCGCATCACGGCCGCGCCGACCCCGGAGGGGACCGCGGCCAGGGTCTGCCCGAGCGGGCGCGGGGGCATGGCCGGCGGCTCCCCGGTCAGCAGGTGGTGGGTCAGCGCGCCCAGGCCGTAGACGTCCGCGCGGCGGTCCGGCGCGCCGTCCACCTGCGTCTGCTCGGGCGCCATGTAGCCGGGCGATCCGGCGGGCAGCGTCAGCCTCGACAGGTGCTCCCCGGTGCGCGCGATGCCGAGGTCGGCGATCATGATGCGCTCGCCGCCGCCGGGGGCCGACCGCAGCAGCACGTTGGACGGCTTCAGGTCGCGGTGCACGATGCCGAGGTCGTGCAGCTCCTGCACGCCCCGGATGATCTCCTGTGCGGTGCGCAGCGCCTCGCCCGGCGGGAGCGGCCCGCCGGCGAGCCGCTCGGCCAGCGTGCCGCGGTCGGCGTAGGTCATCACGAAGTAGGGCCGGCCGTCCGGCAGCTCCCCGATGTCGAAGACCTGCACCAGCCGGTGCGAGTCGGCGCGGCGCAGCAGCCGCGCCTCCTGGACGAACCGGTCCCGCACGTCGGTGCGCAGGGTCCAGTGGCCGGCCAGGATCTTGATCGCGACGGGGGAGTCGAGGTCGGGGTCGTGCCCCAGCCAGACCGAGGCGAAGCCGCCGGATCCGAGGTGGCTGTCGATCCGGTAGCGCCCGGCGGCGATCGGGGTCTCCACGTCTCCCAATCATGAATGACGGGCCGGGCCCCGCGCAGTGGCTTTGGGTGAAGGATCAGGCGCGGATCGTGGCCGGGGGAGGAGGAATGCGGCTTACCGGCACGGCGTTGTAAGGGCCGGATAATGGATCGCACTGGCCGGGGTGTTCCGGCTACGGTGCGAAGGTTGTGGGGTGAGCGGGGCCCTGGGGGCCTGGAACCCTATCCTTGTCGATGGTTATGGGGACGAGTGTGGAATCGCCGCTCGCCGGCCTGCGCGCGCGCCTGCCGCAGTTGATGCTGCGCGACCAGCACCGGCTGCGCCGCAGGATCGACGGCGCCCAGAAGACGCGGGACGCCGCGCGCCGGGCGAAGGTCGCCGAGGAGATCGCCGCCGAGGTCGAGGCCGCCGAGCGGCGGGTCGAGCGGCGGCGTCTCGCCGTGCCCGAGATCACATATCCGGCGCAGCTGCCGGTGTCGCAGAAGAAGGACGACATCCTCGCCGCGATCCGCGACCACCAGGTCGTGATCGTCGCGGGCGAGACCGGCTCCGGCAAGACGACTCAGATCCCCAAGATCTGCCTCGAACTGGGCAGGGGCGTGCTCGGCTCCATCGGCCACACCCAGCCGCGGCGGCTCGCCGCGCGGACGGTCGGCGACCGCATCGCCGAGGAGCTCGGCACCGAACTCGGCGAGACCGTCGGCTACAAGGTGCGCTTCACCGACCGGTCGAGCGACGACACGCTCGTGAAGCTGATGACCGACGGCATCCTGCTCGCCGAGATCCAGACCGACCGGCTGCTGCGCCAGTACGACACGCTCATCATCGACGAGGCGCACGAGCGCAGCCTGAACATCGACTTCCTCCTCGGCTACGTCAGGGAGATCCTGCCGCGCCGCCCCGACCTCAAGGTGGTCATCACCTCCGCGACGATCGACCCGGAGCGGTTCTCCGCGCACTTCGGGGACGCGCCGATCGTGGAGGTGTCCGGGCGCACCTATCCGGTCGAGGTCAGGTACCGCCCCGTCACCGACCCGGACGACCCGTCCGCCGACCCCGACCGCGACCAGGTCCAGGCGATCGTCGACGCGGTCGACGAGCTCGGCCGCGAGGAGCCCGGCGACGTCCTGGTGTTCCTCAGCGGCGAGCGGGAGATCCGCGACACCGCCGACGCGCTCACCAAGCACTTCACCCGCCGGCGCGGGACGACCGAGGTCCTGCCGCTGTACGCGCGGCTGTCGTCGGCCGAGCAGCACCGGGTGTTCCAGCCGCACCGCGGGCGGCGGGTCGTGCTCGCCACCAACGTCGCGGAGACGTCGCTGACCGTCCCCGGCATCAAGTACGTCGTCGACCCCGGCACCGCGCGCATCTCCCGCTACAGCCACCGGCTGAAGGTGCAGCGGCTCCCGATCGAGCCGGTCTCGCAGGCCTCGGCGAACCAGCGCAAGGGCCGCTGCGGCCGCGTCTCCGAGGGCGTGTGCATCCGGCTGTACTCCGAGGAGGACTTCGAGTCCCGCCCGGAGTTCACCGAGCCGGAGATCCTGCGGACCAACCTCGCGTCGGTCATCCTGCAGATGACCGCGCTCGGCCTCGGCGACATCGCCGCGTTCCCGTTCGTGGAGCCGCCCGACCGCCGCAACGTCAAGGCCGGCGTGGAGCTCCTGCACGAGCTCGGCGCCATCGACCCCGCCGAGAAGGACCCGCGCAAGCGCCTCACCCCGCTCGGCCGTCGGCTGGCCCAGCTGCCCGTCGATCCCCGGCTCGGGCGCATGATCCTGGAGGCCGACCGCAACGGCTGCGTCCGCGAGGTGCTGATCATCGCGGCGGCGCTGTCCATCCAGGACCCGCGCGAGCGTCCCGCCGAGAACCAGCAGGCCGCCGACGAGCGGCACCGCCGGTTCGCCGACCCCGGCTCCGACTTCCTCGCCTACCTGAACCTGTGGAACTACCTGCGCGAGCGGCAGGCGGAGCTGTCGGGCAGCGCGTTCCGCCGCATGTGCAAGAACGAGTTCCTGCACTACCTGCGCATCCGCGAGTGGCAGGACCTGCACGGCCAGCTCAAGCAGGTCGCCAGGTCCCTCGGCGTCACGCTCAACACCGCCGACGCGCCGCCCGACCGCATCCACACCTCGCTGCTCGCCGGCCTGCTGTCCCACATCGGGCTGATGGACGTCGACAAGAAGGACAAGCAGCGGCGCGGGCAGGAGTACCTCGGCGCCCGGGGCGCGAAGTTCGCGGTCTTCCCGGGGTCGTCGCTGTTCAAGAAGCCGCCGCGCTGGGTGATGTCGGCGGAGCTGGTCGAGACGTCCCGGCTGTGGGGACGGATCAACGCCCGGATCGAGCCCGAGTGGGTCGAACCCCTCGCGCAGCACCTGGTGAAGCGCAACTACAGCGAGCCGCACTGGTCGAAGAAGCAGGCGGCCGTCATGGCGCGCGAGAAGGTCACCCTCTACGGGGTCCCGATCGTCGCCGACCGCCGTGTCAACTACGGCGCCATCGACCCGGCCCTGTCGCGCGAGCTGTTCATCCGGCACGCGCTCGTCGAGGGCGACTGGGAGACCCACCACCGGTTCTTCCACGACAACCGCGCCCTGCTGGACGAGGTGGAGGAGCTGGAGCACCGCGCCCGGCGCCGCGACATCCTCGTCGACGACGAGACCCTCTTCGACTTCTACGACGCGCGGATCCCCGAGGACGTCGTCTCCGGGCGGCACTTCGACGCCTGGTGGAAGAAGGCCCGGCGCGCCGACCCCGACATGCTCGGGTTCGAGAAGTCGATGCTCATCAACGAGTCGGCGGGCGGCGTCAGCGAGTCCGACTACCCGGACGTGTGGCAGCAGGGCGCGCTGCGGCTGCGGCTCACCTACCAGTTCGAGCCGGGCACCGACGCCGACGGCGTCACCGTGCACATCCCCGTCCAGGTCCTTAACCAGGTGCGGCCCGCCGGCTTCGACTGGCAGGTGCCGGGCCTGCGCGCCGAACTGGTCACCGAGCTGATCCGGTCGCTGCCGAAGCAGCTGCGCGTCAACTTCGTCCCGGCGCCCGACTACGCCCGCAAGATCCTCGACCGCGTCGCGCCGCGCACCGAGCCGCTGCTGGACGCCCTGGAGCGCGAGCTGACCGCGATGACGAGCGTGCCGGTCGCGCGGGAGGCGTGGGACCCGTCCCGGCTGCCCGCCCACCTGCGCATCACCTTCCGGGTCCTGGACGCGGCGGGCCGGACCCTCGGGGAGGGCACCGACCTGGACGAGCTGAAACGCCGCCTCGCCGGGAAGGTGCGCGGGACGCTGTCCAAGGCCGCGTCCACGATCGAGCGGTCCGGGCTCACCGCGTGGACGATCGGCGAGCTGCCCCGCACCTACGAGCGCAACCAGGCCGGGTACGACGTCAAGGCATATCCGGCGCTCACCGACGAGGGCGACGCCGTCGCCGTCCGCATGTACGAGACGGAGGCCGAGCAGCGCCGCGCGATGTGGCTCGGCACGCGGCGGCTGATCCTGCTGAACGCGCCGTCGCCGGTGAAGCTCATCCAGAGCCGCCTGACCAACCAGGGCAAGCTGGCGCTCAGCCACAACCCGCACGGCTCCGTCGCGGCGCTGTTCGACGACTGCGTCACCGCCGCCGCCGACCGGCTCATCGCCGAGGCGGGCGGGCCCGCGTGGGACGAGGACGGCTTCCGCGCCCTGTACGACCGGGTCCGCGCCGACCTGCACGACGCGACGGCCCAGATCGTCGCCCTGGTCGAGCGGATCCTCGCCGAGGCGCACGAGATCGACCGGCGGCTGCGCGGTACGGCGAGCCTCACGCTCGTGCCCGCGCTCACCGACGTCCGCGGACATCTCGGCACGCTGGTGCGGCCGGGGTTCGTCACCGCGACCGGCTGGGCCCGGCTGCCAGACCTGCCGCGCTACCTGCGCGCCCTGCAGGTGAGGCTCGACAAGCTTCCCGAGAACCCGGGACGCGACCGCATGCTCGCGCACCAGGTCGAGGTGCTGGCGCAGGAGTACGACCAGGCGTTGCGCCGGCTTCCCCCGTCCCGGCGCGAGGAGGAGCCGGCCCGGCAGATCCGCTGGATGCTGGAGGAGCTGCGGGTCAGCCTCTTCGCCCAGCAGCTCGGCACGCGCTTCCCTGTCTCCGACAAGCGCATCCGCAAGGCGATGGCCCAGCTCTAGACGGGCGTGCGCGCGAACAGCTCCAGGTGCCCGCACCGGCGGCACCGCAGGGCGTCGATCTGCCAGCGGGGCCGGCCCATGCGCTTCGCGCCGCCGAGGAAGCCCTTCTCCAGCGGGCCGAGGATCCAGCGGGCGTAGCCCTTGGAGTGCTCGCCCGCGTCCTCGATGAAGCCCGGTTCGAGGTCGTCGCCCTCGCACTGCGTGCACGTCGGCTGCGTCATGCCGGGAGGGTAGCGGGTCACGCGGGCGGGGGAGCGGCGGGACGACGCCTGATCATGTCGGGTGATACTGGGACATGGCCTTGCGGGAGTACTACCCACCGATCGAGCCCTACGACTCCGGGCTGCTGGACGTCGGCGACGGCGACCGCGTCTACTGGGAGACCTGCGGCAATCCCGACGGACTGCCCGCGGTCTTCCTGCACGGCGGTCCCGGAGGGGGGCTGCTGCCCGACCACCGGCGGTTCTTCGACCCGGCCCGGTACCGCGTCGTCCTGTTCGACCAGCGCAACTGCGGCCGCAGCCTGCCCGGCGCGGGCGACCCCGCGGTGCCGCTCGACCGCAACACCACGCCGCACCTGGTGGCCGACATGGAGCGGCTGCGCGAGCACCTGTCGATCGAACGCTGGCTGGTGTTCGGCGGCAGCTGGGGGAGCACCCTCGCGCTCGCGTACGCGCAGACGCACCCCGACCGGGTCGCCGCCATGGTGCTGCGCGGCATCTACCTCGTCCGTCCGTGGGACGAGCCGTGGGGGCTGACCCCCACCGGCGCGGCGCGGCTGTTCCCCGCCGAGTGGGCCGCGTTCCGGGACGCGATCCCGCCCGCCGAGCAGGACGACCTGCTGGCCGCCTACGGCCGCCGCGTCGGCCACCCGGACCCGGCCGTCCGGCTCCCCGCCGCCCGCGCCTGGGCCGCGTGGGAGATGGCGGCCAACACGCTCCTGCCCGTCCCGCCGCCGGAGCTGGACGACGCGGTGACGGTGGCCTTCGCCCGCATCATGCACCACTACATCGCGAACGGAGGCTTCCTCCCGCCCGAGGGGCTGCTCGGGGGCGTGGACCGCGTCCGGCACATCCCCGCGGTGATCGTGAACGGGCGCTACGACGTGAAGACGCCGCTGGAGCAGGCGTGGGACCTGCACCGCGCGTGGCCGGAGGCGAGATTCCACGTCGTCGAGGACGCCGGGCACGGCGGCGGCGAGCCCGGCACGCGGGACCGCCTCATCGAGGCCACCGACGAGTTGGCCGCTCACTTTCCGGCGAAGTGGGCGCCCCCACATGTACCACCCAAGTCACTGCAGTGACGGGCAGGGGTGCGTAAGGTTCATTCCATGCCTAACAGCGATGAGCGCGACAATAGCGGCCCCGAGGAGACGGCCGCGGCTCCCCAGGGCGCGGTCTCCGAGGGCACGGCGCACAAGGGCTCGGCGTACCAGGGCACGGGGGCCGGGGCGCCCGCCGAGACCGCGGTCGCGCGCATGGGCGACCCGGTCACGGTCTGGCCGTGCGCCAACTGCGGTCGCCCCGTCCCGCAGCCGGTCGGCGCCGCCCGCACCGTCCGCTACTGCCAGGACAACGACGGCGCCTGCGCCCGCGAGGCGCGCGAGCGCCGCGACCGCGGCCGGGACGCGCCGGGCCTCACCGGGCAGGTCGCGTCGGCGTGGGAGATCGTCGAGCGGATGGAGCGGGCCGCCGACGCGCTCGCCGACTCGCTGACCTCCGAGCTGAGCGTCGCCGGCGTGGAGCGCCGCGTCGCCGAGGTGCGGGCCGAGGCCGCCCGCGAGCTCGCCATCGCGCAGAGCGAGCGCGACGCCTCCCAGCGCAAGGCCGAGGAGGCGTGGCACGAGGCCGTCTCGTCCCGCAAGCGCGCCGACACGGCCGAAGGGGAGGCGAGCCGCGCCCGTGAGGAGGCCAGGCTCGCCACCGCCAAGCGCGACGCCGCGCAGCAGGCGTGGGAGGAGGCCCACCAGATCGCGCAGCAGTCCATGACGGCCAAGCTCGCCGCCGAGAGCGAGCGCGACCGGGTCGCGGCCCGAGAGACCGAGCTGCTCGCCGCGCTGGAGGCCGCCCGGGCCGAGCTCGTCGGCCTGCACGCCAAGCTCGCCGAGGCGGAGAGCGCCGCCGAGACGCAGCGCGTGGAGGCCGCGGTGGCCAAGCAGGGCGCCGAGGACCTGCGCAACGCCATGCGCGACACCGAGGCCCAGCGGCAGCGCGCCATGCAGGCCGCCAGCAAGGCCGAAGCCGAGCGCACCACCGCGATGCGCGCCCAGTCGGAGGCCGAGGCGGAGGTCGTCCGCGCCAACGCCCGCGCCGACGAGGCCGCCAAGGAGCGCGACACCGCGCTGTCCCAGGCCGCGGCCGCGACGGCCGAGCGGGACGAGCTGAACACCAAGGTGAACGACCAGGCGGTGCAGCTGCGGCAGCTGTCGCAGTCGGTCGCCGAGCAGCAGGCCGCCCTCACCGCACTCGCCGAGGAGCGCGACGCCGCCCGCGCCGAGGCCGACCGCGCCCGCCGCCAGATCGACCAGCTCACCCACAACACGCTGTCGTCGAACTTCCCGCCCGGGGGGCGGATGTCAGGCGGAGGCCACCCGGCGCCCCCGCCCGGCGTGCCGCCCACCGGAGCCCCCGCCCCGGGCCCGGGGCCCGGCATGCCGCCGGGC